>JBEBIU010000073.1:0-15292 GCA_040080225.1 Terricaulis sp. | reverse complement strand
TGTCGTCGCGGTGCGGCTCATTGCCGACAATGGATCGCAAAGCGTGATCGATCCCGCGCGCTATCGTTTGGAAGGCGCGGGCGATCGGCCGCGGCTTGTGTTCGAAGCCGGCGTGCCGGCGACGTTGCGCTCGGCCGGCGGCATCGAGATCGAGTACGATGCGGGCTATGCCGCCAGCGCTGCCTCGTTGCCCGTCGCGCTGCGGATCGCAACAATGCAGATCGTGGCTGCGCTTTACGAGACGCGTTTGGGGCAGACGCAAATCCCGGAGGCGGCGCGGGCGCTGATGGCCCCATTCGCGCCGGCGCGGCTATGAGCGAAACCATAGGCGCTATGCGCGCGCGGGTGCGGTTGGAGAGCCCGCTACGCGCGCCAGACAATGTCGGGGGCGCGGCGATCACCTGGAGCAACCAGGGCGATGTCTGGGCGGAACTCAGCGCCGGCGGGGCCGGCCAGAGTGCCGCCTTTGACGCTGCGCCCTCGCTCGCCGCCTACCGGTTCGCAATCAACCGCCGCACCGATGCGCGCGCTGGCTGGCGCGTAGCTCGATGCGCGCGCGTGTTTTCTATTCTTGCGGTTCGCGATGAAGACGGCGCGCGCATCGAGCTTGTCACTGAGGAGGAGAGGCTGTGAGCGACCGCGCCCTTGCCGCCGCGATTCGCGCCGGCGCCATGGCCGATTCCGCCGTCAAGGCGCTGATAGGCGATCCCGCCCGCATCTATGATGACCCGCCGCCCGATCCAGTGTTTCCATACGTTTCGCTGGGGCGCGTGGAAAGCCGCGTCGCCGACGCCGCGGGCGTGAGCGCGATCGAACATGCGCTGACGCTGCATATATGGTCGCGTTATGGAGGCCGCGCGGAGACGCTCGACGTCATCGCGGCGCTTCGCGCGGCGTTGCATAACGCGCCGTTGGCCGTCACTGGGCGTACGCTCGTGCTCTTGTTCGCGCAATTCGCGGATGTGTTCCGCTCCGGCGACGGGCGCACCACCCATGGCGTGCTGCGCCTTCGGGCAATCACCGAATAGGAGTTTCTAATGGCAGGCCAAAAGGGACGCGATGTCCTGATCAAGATCGGCGATGGCGCGACGACGGAGGTGTTCGCCACCGTCGCTGGCATTCGCGCCAAGGTCATTTCGCTCAACGCGCGCAGCGTTGACGGGACGTCCGGGGAGAGCGCCAGCGCCTGGCGTGAACTGATCGCCGGCGCAGGCGTAAAGTTCGCGGCCATTTCCGGGGCGGGGGTGTTCAAGGACGCAGCTTCCGACGCAACGCTCCAGTCCGTATTTTTTGCGCAGAGTTCGCGGAATTTTCAGTTGGTGATCCCGGCGTTCGGCATCCTGCAGGGACCTTTCCTGATCGAATCGTTGGAATATTCCGGCGATCATGATGGGGAGGCCGCGTTTTCTATCTCGCTCGCCTCGGCGGGCGTCATCACCTTCACCGCGTCATGAGGCAAAATACACATGCGTGAACCTCACAATCGCGCCCGCGGCGAGGTGTTATTGGCGATCGATGGGCGAGAGCGCAGGCTTTGCGTGAGCTTGGGGGCGCTTGCCGAACTCGAAGCGGCCTTCGACGCAGTCTCGTTCGCGGACCTAGGCGAGCGCCTCTCGCAGCTGAGCGCAGCCGATCTCCTCGTCGTGCTCAGCGCGCTTACGGCTGGCGGTGGCGAGCCGATGACCACGGCGCAACTGGCGGGCGCGCGAATCGATCCGCGCGCCGCCGCGAGTGCGGTTGCGCAAGCTTTCCAAGCTGCGTTCGATGAAGCCTGATTCCACGCCATGGCGTGCGTTGCTTGCGGCCGCGAGCGAACTCGGCATTCCGCCGCCCGAGTTCTGGCGGCTAAGCCTGCGGGAGTGGCGCGCGGTATCGACATCGCCCACGCGCTTCGACGCGCTCGCGCGGGGTGAGTTCAACTCTCTTAGCGCACAATTCCCGGATACCCTACATGACCATCCCTGACGCTTCGGACATTGAGTCCGAACTCAACGCAGCTTCAGAAGCGCTCGCTGCGTTCGCGCAGGGGCCTGCGCGCCGCGCCGCCGACGAGGTGGCGCTCTCTTTCGAACGGGCGGGCGAACGCATTGCGCGCGCGCTTGGGTCTGCAGCCGGCGGCGGCGAAGCAGCGTTCAAGCGCATGGCCAAGACCATCCTCGAAGAACTCGCCAAAATCGCGCTCGATCGCATTTTTAGAACGGGTGGAGGTTCGCCCTTCGGCGGCTCGGGTCAGTCGAACCCCACGCTCGGCGCCAACCCTGTGGCGGTGCATTTCCATTTGGGCGCGGGCGGCGATCCCAACGCCATCGCGCGCAACCAAGGTCAGATCGCGGCGGCGATCGCGCGCGCGGTAGCCTATGGAGGGCGATACCTGTGACCGCTTTTCATGAGGTTCTGCTGCCATTGCCGTTTGCGCTCGGCGCCAGCGGCGGGCCGGAGCGCCGCGTCGATATCGTCACCTTGGGTTCGGGCCGCGAAGCCCGCAACACGCCCTGGGCGCATGGGCGGCGGCGCTATGACATCGGCGGCGCAGTGCGCACTCTCGATCAATTGCACGAACTCATCGCGTTTTTCGAGGCCCGGCGCGGGCGCTTGCACGGTTTTCGCCTTCGCGATCCGTTCGACAGCAAATTCTGCGCGCCCTCACAGACGCCCGCGGCGAGCAACCAGGCGCTTGGCGTGGGGACGGGGACGCAAACCCTGTTTCAGTTGCAGAAAAATTACGGCGCTGGCGCGGAAGCATATCTGCGCCCCATCGCGAAACCGGTCGCCGGCAGCGTCACCATTGCGGTGAATGACGTGGCGCTCGCGCCCACCGGTTTCAGCGTGAACACGGCGACGGGGGAGGTGACGCTGGCGGCGCCGCCGGCGATTGGCGCTGTAGTCGCCGCAGGCTTTCAGTTCGACACGCCAGTGCGCTTCGACATCGAGCGCCTCGATCTCTCCCTCGACGCTTTCGGCGCCGGACGTGCGATCAGCGCGCCGTTGGTGGAGATTGTGGCGTAACTCTCATGAGAACGGTTCCAACCGCCATTACTGCAGCACTCGCCTCCGGCGTGACCACATTGGCCCATGTTTGGGTGTTCACACGCCGCGATGCGCAAGCGTTCGCCTTCACCGATCACGACCGTCCGCTCGTGTTCGATGCGCTCACTTGCGAGCCGCTCGACGGCCTGCGCGCTGGAGCGATTGACAAAAGCCTCGGCCTCAATGTGGACACCGCGAGCGTGACCGGCGTGCTTTCTTCGTCCGCGATCACCGAGGACGACCTCGCACGTGGGCTCTGGGATGGCGCCCGGGTGGAGCTCTACCGCGTGGACTGGAGCGATCCTTCTCAGCGTGTGCATTTGTTCGTTGGTCGGATCGGCGAGGTGCGTCGCGGCGCGCAGGCGTTTGAAGCGGAATTGCGGGGCGTGCAGGCCGCGCTCAACACGCCAGTGGGGCGGGTATTCTCGCGCTTCTGCGACGCCGATCTGGGCGATGCGCGTTGCGGCAAGGACATCGAGAATGCGACGTTTCGCGTCAGTTCAACCGTGGCCGCCGTGCTTAGCTCAAGTTCCTTCAACACCAGCGGACTCAGCGCCTTCGTCGCCGATTTCTTTGCTCGCGGGCGTCTAGTCTGGAGCGCGGGCGGGGAGAGCGAAGTGCTGGCCCACCGCATCGAAGGCGCCGACGCGATCGTTGAATTGCTGGACGCGCCCGCAATCGCGCTCAGCGTCGGCGCGGCGTTCACCATCTATGCCGGCTGCGACAAGCGCTTTTCCACCTGCAAAGCCAAGTTCGCCAATACCGACAATTTCCGCGGCTTCCCGCACATGCCGGGCAATGATGCGATCCAGGCGCGCCCGGCGCCAGGGCAGACACTCGACGGTTCCTCGCGCACCTCATGATCTCCCGTCACGCGATCCTCGCTGAAGCGCGCGAGTGGATCGGCACGCCTTATCGCCATCAGGCCAGTGCAAAAGGCGCTGGCTGCGATTGCCTTGGGCTGATCCGCGGGGTGTGGCGCGCACTCTATGGCGAAGAGCCAGAGATTGCGCCCGCCTACACGCCCGATTGGGCCGAGGCGCAAGGCGCTGAGACGCTGCTGGAAGCGGCGCGGCGGCATTTGGTTGAGAGCGACATTGAGCACCTGATCCCCGGCGACGTTTTGCTGTTTCGCATGGAGGTGAATTCTCCCGCAAAACACGCCGCCATTCTCGATGAGGATAAGCGGCTCATCCACGCCTATTGGGGCCGCGCGGTGGTGCGCTCGCGCCTTGCGCCCTGGTGGCGCGTGCGCTGCGCGGCTGTATTCTCTTTTCCCGGTGTGAGCCCATGGCCGAGTTAGTTCTCTCCACGATCGGCAAGGCTATCGGTTCGCGCTTGCCAGGCGCGCTAAGTTCCATTGGCGCGGCGTTGCTGCAAGCGGGCGGGGCAGCGCTCGGGCGCAGCATCGATCAGCAATTGTTCGGACCACGCGCGCGCCATGAGGGCGCGCGGCTCACTGATTTGCACCTACAAGCCTCCACCGAAGGCGCTTCGATCCCGGCCCTTTACGGTCGCGTGCGCCTTTCCGGGCAGGTAATTTGGGCCGCGCGCTTCAAGGAACACGCGCAAACCGAAGAAGTCGGCGGCAAGGGTGGACCGCGCGTCACCAGTCGCACCTACTCTTACACATTGTCCTTCGCGGTTGGTCTTTGCGAAGGCGAGATCGCGCGCATCGGTAGGGTATGGGCCAACGGTGAGGAACTCGACCTCTCGGAATTCTCCTGGCGGCTGCACCCAGGTTCGGAAACGCAAACGCCCGATGCGTTGGTGGAAGCCATCGAAGGCGCCGACAACGCGCCAGCCTATCGCGGGCTTGCCTATGTCGTGTTCGAGGACATGGCCCTCGAGCGTTTCGGCAACACCATACCGCAGCTTTCGTTCGAGGTGATGCGCGCCACGCCCGGCACAGGCGCGGGGCCGCGCTTCGAGGAATTGGTCAAGAGCGTGTGCCTCATCCCAGGCTCGGGGGAGTTTGTGTACGCCACCAGTCCGGTGCTGCGTCGCAATGGGCCCGGGCAGGAAGTGGCGGAGAATATCCACGCCGAACGCGGGCGCGCGAATCTGCTGGTCTCGCTCGATCAGCTGCAAGCGGATTTTCCCAATTGCGAGACTGTGCTGCTGGTTGTCGCCTGGTTTGGCGACGATCTGCGTTGCGGCAATTGCCTGATCAAGCCAGGGGTTGAGATCGCGGCGAAGGAAACCACGCCGCTCAGCTGGCGCGCAGCCGGGGTGACGCGCGCGGGCGCTCATGTCGTCAGCCAGGTCGAAGGCGCACCCGCTTATGGCGGCACGCCGAGTGACGATTGTGTGTTGCAAGCGATCGCTGAACTGAAGGCGCGCGGGTATAAGGTCGGGCTTTATCCCTTCGTGTTGATGGACGTGGCGCAGGGCAATGCGCTGCCCGATCCGTATGGCGGCGCCGCGCAGGCGGCGTATCCATGGCGGGGGCGCATCACGCTTCATCCCGCCGCCGGCCAGCCTGGAACGCCTGACAAGACTAGCGCCGCCACGTCGCAAGTCGCGGCGTTTTTCGGAACCGCGGCGCCGGCGCATTTCGGCGCCAGCGGCGGGGCGCCAACTTATTCCGGGCCGACCGAATGGTCGTACCGCCGCTTCATCTTGCACCACGCCAAACTTGCCGCGCTGGCGGGCGGCGTCGATGCGTTCCTCATTGGCTCGGAAATGCGCGGGCTGACCACCGCTCGCGACAGCGCTTCGAACTATCCCGCCGTGACGGCGTTGAAGAGCTTGGCTGCCGATGTACGCGCGATGCTGGGCGCGACGCCCAAAATCACCTACGCCGCCGATTGGAGCGAATATGGCGGGCACCAGCCGCAAGACGGTACAGGCGACGTGTACTTCCATCTCGACCCGCTCTGGTCCGATTCCAATATCGATGTGGTTGGCGTCGACTGGTATCCGCCGCTAACAGATTGGCGCTCGGGCTCGACCCACGCGGACGCTTCACTCTCGCCCAGCATCCATGACGCCAATTATCTCGCCGGACGCATCGAGGCTGGCGAGAACTTTGACTTCTTCTACACCAGCGATTCCGCGCGCGCGGCCCAGACGCGCACAACCATCAGCGACAGCGCCTATAGCGAGCCATGGGTGTTTCGAGCGAAGGATGTGCGCAATTTCTGGGCGCGTGGGCATTATAACCGCCCCGGCGGCGTGCGGGCAGGATCGCCTACGGCTTGGGTGGCGCAATCGAAGCCGACCTGGTTCATCGAGCTTGGGTGCCCGGCCATCGACAAAGGCGCCAACGCGCCCAATCTCTTCATCGACGCCAAGAGCGACGAAAGCGCGCTGCCGCCCTTCTCCACTGGCGTGCGCGACGATTTGATCCAGCGCCGGATGCTGCAGGCGTATCTCGCCTATTGGGAAATTGGCGGCGCCAACAACCCGACCTCGAGCGTCAACGGCAAGCCGATGATCGAGCACATGGCGCTTTGGTGCTACGATGCGCGCCCGCACCCGGCGTTTCCGGCGCGCGGCGATGTCTGGACCGATGGCGGATCGTGGCGGCTTGGGCACTGGCTCAACGGGCGCGCGGGCTTGTCCGATCTGGGCGAGGTAGTCGCGCATCTGTGCGCGCGCGCCGACGTTACGGATATCGACGCCGGTGCGTTGCAGGGCGCGGTCAGCGGTTACATCGTCGATGCGCCCGCAAGTGCGCGCGATGCGCTTGAGCCCTTGATGGCGGCCTACGATTTCAGCGCCGCGGAGACGGCAGGCGCCATTCGTTTTCGCCATCGCGCAACTGAACCAGCTATTGCGGTTGCGCTCGATGACCTTACCGAGGGCGCCGCCGGGGACCTCTATGCCGAGCGCGCCGATGGGGCCGACACCCCGATCGAAGCGCGCGTGCGGTTTCTCGATCCGACCCAGGATTATCATATCGGCAATGTGGGCGCGCGCAGGCTCGATAGCGCCGAAGGCGGCGCGGTTTCGCTCGATGCGCCATTGGTGCTGGAGGCTGAAGCCGCGGAGGGCATTGCACAGCGCGTGCTCGCGGACCTGCGCGCGCATGCCGAGGCGCTGAAGATCGGCTTAGGGCCCGCGCACCTTGCGCTGGAGCCTGGCGACCGCATCGTGCTTGGCGATGGCGGCGACGTGTATGAGATCGCGCGCATCGAGGATGCGGAAGCGCGGCGGGTGGAACTGCGGCGCGCGCGTTCGGCGTTTCCCGTGCAGGTGCGCCTTGCCGAATCGAGCGCGCCGGCGCCGCCCCCGATCGCGCCGACGCCGGCATTTTCAGTTTTGGACTTGCCGCCTCTGCCGGGCGCTGAAACCGAGGAACGCCCGCTCGCCGCGGTTTTCGCCGCGCCGTGGCTCGGCATGCACGAAGTGCATGCGGGAACGGTTCCGAGCCGGCGCGCGAGCACAAGTCAGCCGGCGATCATGGGAGAATTGCTGTGGGCGTTGTGGCCGGGCCCGGTCGGGCGCTGGGACGACGGCAACCGCATTCGTATCAAGCTTTACGGTGGAACGCTTTCGAGCGCGACCAAGGCGGCGCTACTCGACGGCGCTAATGTGTTCGCGATTGGATCGAGCGGAGAATGGGAGATCGTGCAGGCGCGCGATTGCGTCCTGACGGGCGATGGCGAGTACGAACTCTCCGGCTTCCTGCGCGGCCAATTAGGTTCGGCCCACGCCATGGCCGCGCCACACCCGGTCGGCGCCCGCATCGTCAAGCTGGATGAGCGCCTCGCGCGCGTCGATGTCGGCGCGCACGAATGGAACGAAGCATTGGCGTTTCGCGCCCCGCCGGCGGGAGGGCTCGCCAGCGATCCTCGTGCGGCGGCGCTGACCGCGACCTTACTGCATGCGGCGGCGCGGCCCTGGGCGCCAGCGCATGTGCGCGGGAGGCGGGCGGCAAGTGGCGATGTTGCGTTGACCTGGATTCGATGCGCCCGCGCCGGTGGCGATTCCTGGGGGCCGGGCGAGCCGCCCCTGGGCGCCGCAGCGGAAGCTTACTTGCTGGACATACTTGATGGCGCCATCGTCAAGCGCAGCCTGAACCTGACTCAGCCGGCCTATATCTATACGGCAGGCGAACAGTCGGCGGATTTCGGCCTTTTGCCCGCCTCTTTGCAGATACGGGTCTCGCAACTGGGCCAAGACGGCGCCACAGGGTTGAAGACGGAGTTAACCATAACATTATAGGGGCCTCGTGCTTGGCCCTCGCCGCTGATTCCGGCTCGCGGAACAGGATGTGCAGGGTATAGAGGCAGGACCAGGCTGGAGCGCCGCCGACATTGAGCTGGGATCCCTATTCCGTACTCGGCCTCGGCCGCACCGCCACTGCGGACGATATTCGTCGCGCCTACCGCAAGCTCGCCAAGGAGCTGCATCCCGATATTCGTCCCAACGACAAAGCCGCCGAAGAGCGCTTCAAGCGCGCCACCGCAGCGTTCAATCTACTCTCCGATCCCGCCCAGAAAGCCCGCTTCGACCGCGGCGAGATCGATGCCGACGGCAATGAGCGCATGGCCTATGGGCCTCGATCCAGGCAGGGCGCGCGTGCTCACGCCGGCGCAGGAACTGGGCCTGGGGGCGATGCCTTTGATCTCGGCGACATTTTCTCCGATCTTTTTGGCCCCGGTTTCGGCGGCGGCGGCGGAGCACGCACCTATGCCCGCATGCGGGGTCGCGATGTGCGGTTCACGCTCGATGTCGATTTCCTGGACGCTGTAGTGGGCGCCAAGCGCCGCATCTCTCTGACCGAGGGGCGCACGCTCGACATCAACATTCCAGCAGGCGTCGAGAGCGGCCAGGTGCTGCGCCTCAAGGGCCAGGGCGGGACGGGGACCCAAGGCGGGCCGGCCGGCGATGCACTCGTGGAGCTCAACATACGCTCCCATCCGCTGTTCCGCCGCGAGGGCCAAGACATCCACATGGACCTCAATATCTCGCTGACTGAGGCGGTGGAGGGCGCGCGGATCGAGGCGCCAACGCCCAGCGGTAAGGTGGCGTTAACCATTCCGGCGGGGGCAAACTCGGGCGTTATGTTGCGCTTAAAGGGCAAAGGCGTGGCCGGGCAGGGCGACCAATTGGTGCGGCTGCAAATCATGTTGCCGGACGTGCTGGACGATGAGCTGCGCAAGTTCGTGAAAAGGTGGCCAAAGCGGGATTATCAGCCGCAACGGCCGCCGGGTTGAACATTCAGGACTCGTTCAGAGCGGGCTTGGTAGACCATCGCCCATGGCTAAAGCCCCTTTCCTCGCAACCCTCGCCCTGATCGGCGCCATTGGCGCTTCCGAAGCGGCGGCGCAAACGGTTCAGCCTGGCTGGATCATGCCAGCCCAAGAACGGGCGCAGGAGCGCGGACTGGAACGTCAAGCTCGCCGTCCCATCCGCGAAGTGTCGGACATGTTGCGGGCTCGTTTCGGCGGCGCTTATGTCGGCCACCGGCTTGAGGAAGGGGAACGGCCCCTTTATGTGATCCGCTGGCGGATGCCCGATGGGGTCACCATCGAGGAATTCCGCGTCGATGCCATAAGCGGGCGTCTACGTTAGGGAGATCGCATGCGGGTGCTGGTGGTTGAGGACGACAAAAACCTCCGGGAGCAACTCGCCTCCGCGCTGACCGATGCTGGCTACACCGTCGATACCGCCGATAATGGCGAGGACGGACAATTCCTCGGCGAGACCGAGCCCTATGACATCGCCATCCTCGATCTTGGGCTGCCCAAGGTTGACGGCCTCACTGTGCTCAAGGCCTGGCGCAAGGAGGGGCGCACCCATCCAGTGCTCATACTTTCCGCGCGCGACCGTTGGAGCGAAAAGGTCGAGGGGCTCGACCTCGGCGCCAACGATTATGTCACTAAGCCGTTCCATATGGCTGAGTTGCTGGCGCGCGTACGATCCAATGTGCGCCGTCAGACCGACCATAAATCCTCGGTGCTCGATGTCGGCGACCTCAGCCTCAATTCCGCAACCGGCCAGGTGACGGTCAACGGCGTGCCGATCAAGCTCACGGCATACCAATACAAGGTGCTCGATTATTTGATGCACCACGCCGGGCGCATCGTTTCGCGCACTGAACTCACCGAGAAGATCTACGCCCAGGACCACGAGCGCGATTCGAATACGATTGAAGTGTTCGTCGGCATCTTGCGGCGCAAAATCGGCGCTGAGCGCATCATCACCGAGAAGGGCCTGGGCTACCGTTTGGTGAACCCTGCCGAGCAGTCTTGACGCCGCAATCGGCGCTGCGCGACTTCATCACTCTGATCAAGCGGTCGCTAGCCGCGCGCCTGCTCACGATCGCAATTCTCAGCGTCGCTGGCCTCGCACTGGTGGCGTGGATTTCCTACGCGCAATTCAATCGCGAACTCATGCGCCTGCTGATCGACCCGCAGATCGAAAGCGTGGCTGACGATCTGATTTCGAGCGCCATTCCAGGCCTCAGCGACGGCGACATTGCGCTGCGCGATCTGCCCTACGATCCCAGATACATGCGCGGCTTGAGCGGCCGCTATTTTCAAATCGCCAAAATCGAGCCCGATGGGCGCCTCATGGTGCGCTACATCTCGCCATCGCTGGTCGATGTCGCGATCGACATTGACGCCGCCACCGCACGGCGGCTTACCGCGTCCGCCACTTCCGCCCAGCCGCATTTCCTCAATCTGCCGGGGCCGGACCGGGAATCGCTGCGCATCATCGCCCGCGTGGCGCGCATTCCGGGGTTGGAGGGCGATTATCTGTTTGTGGTTGGCGTGGCCTCGGGCGCGATCCTGGCCGACACCAACACCTTGCTGGCGCCGGCGATCGCGCTGTTCATGTTGTTTTGCGCCTTCGTGATCGCTGGGCTTGCGGCGTTGCAGGTGTGGGTGGGCTTGCGACCGCTGCGGGATTTCACCAACGATATTGCGGCCGTCAGGCGCGGCGACTCTGAGCGCTTGAACGGGGAATACCCAGCTGAACTCCTGCCGGTCGCGGGCGAGCTCAACGCGCTGATCGATCACAATCGCGAAGTGGTGGAGCGTGCGCGCCGCCATGTTGGCAACCTTGCTCACGCGCTGAAGACGCCGATCGCGGTGCTGAAGAACGCCGCCGCCGAGGGTCGCGCGGGCGATTCAGTGCTGAAGCAATCGGTCGAGGAGATGGAGAGCTTCGTCGAGCGCCAATTGCGCCGCGCGCGCGTCGCCGCCCGCGCTGAGTCTCGCGCCGGCCCGCAAGCGGCGACCATCGCCTATCGCACCCCGGTCAACCAGAATCTGAGCGATCTCGTCTTCATGATGGAGCAGAAATACGACCACGCCAAAGCGATGGACATTTCACTCGACGTCGAAGGCGATCTCACCTTTCGCGGCGAGCGCGAAGATCTCCTGGAGATGGTCGCCAATCTGATCGACAACGCCTGTAAATACGGCAAGAGCCAAGTGCTGGTGCGCGTGCGTGCGCCTGCGGATGTCAAGGGCGTGCTCGACATCATCGTGGAAGATGACGGCCCCGGGCTCTCCGAGGCCGATATCGCCCGCGCCAAAGCGCGCGGTGCGCGCCTCGATGAGGCCGCGCCGGGGCAGGGCCTCGGGCTCTCTATTCTGCTCGAAACGGTTGAACTCTATGCAGGTGAAATAAGCTTCGGCCGCAGCGCGCTCGGCGGGCTGGAAGCGCGACTGCGCCTGCCGGCGACGGATTAAGGCCACAACCCAAAACACATGACCGTCGCTCCCCGGTTTCGCGAAGCGAAGACCGGGGTCCATGGTGCGGGGTGGCGCCGCACCCCGCCGCGTTTGCCCCTATCGATGGGCCCCGGCTCGCGACTGCGTCGCGTCCGGGGAGCGAGTGGGCGGAGGTGAGCGCATTTTTCAGCTCTTGGCATTGCGTCTCTGCATCCCCATGCGGCGTCGAGCCCGGTTTCGCCGCGCCGCGAACCGGGCTAGAGCGCGGGCATGGTTTCGGGCCTCATGTTCGCTCTTGGCGCGGCGGTATTGACCGCGAGCCTCGCATGGTGGGGTTTCGCAGCCTACCGGCGTGCTGGGGGCCGCCAATTGCATGCATTGTCGGGGGTTGCAGCAACCATGCTTGTTGCGCTCTGCGTGTACGCAATCATCGGCCGCCCGGCGCTCGCGGATCGGCCGTTCCAGCCGCGGCTCGATGCGCTGGTTAAAGCGTTTGAATCGGGATCGCCCCCGGCGGTGACGCGCGAGGAGCAATTGGCGCTCTGGCGCCACATTGCGCAGCAGCATCCACGCGACGCGATTCCGCGCGCGGAAGCAGGAAAAGTTTTGTTGGAGCTTGGCCGCGCGCGCGAGGCGGCGGCAGAATTCGATCAAGCCTTACGCCGCGAGCCGGAATCGGGCGAGGCGATGCTCGGCATGGGGCGCGCCATTTTCGAGATTGAGGGCAGGGTCACGCCAGAAGCTTTGGGATATTTCGAGCGCGCAGGCGAGCGTTCCGCCGATCCGGCGCCGTGGCTGTACCAGGCCATGGCGGCGATGCAGGAGGGGCGCGATGCGCGCCAATTCTGGCGCGGCGCGCTCGCGCGCATGAGCGCCGACGATCCGCGCCGCGCCATGGCGCAGCAACAGCTCGGCAATTAGCGCGATGCGTAGACGCGACCAGCGCCTGATCATGATCGCAATCGCCGCCGCGGTGCTTGTGACGGCGATAATGCTGACCCTCGTCGGGTTGCGCAGCAGCGTCGTGTATTTCGTCAAACCTTCGGAATTGGCGGAGAAAGCACAATCTGGGCGCCGCATTCGGCTCGGCGGCTTGGTGGTGGAAGGCACGCTGCGGCGGACTGGAACCGTCGCGCAATTCAGCGTCACCGACGGCGCGACCATCGTAGAAGTGCGCTACGACGGGCTGCTGCCCGACTTGTTTCGCGAGGGCCAAGGCGTCGTCGCGGAAGGGACCTGGGCGCCGGGCGAGGCGTTTGCCGCCGAGCGCGTGCTCGCCAAGCACGACGAAAATTACATGCCGCGCGAGGTGACGGAAGCGCTGAAGCAGGGCGGCGAGTGGCGGGGCGGGCGCCCGCCATGATCACCGAGATCGGCGCGTTCGCCGCCGTTTTGGCGCTCGCCTTAAGCTTGCTGCAAGGCGTGCTGGGAATTGTCGCGCCGCGCAGCGACGCCAACAGCGCCGCAATGCGCGTGGCGGCGTTGGCGGGAGCATTTCTGGTCGCGATTGCGTTTGCCGCGCTGGTTGTCGCGTTCGTGCGTTCGGATTTTTCCTTGGCGGTCGTGGTTGGGCATTCGCACACCGACAAGCCGCTCATGTACAAAATAGCCGGCGCCTGGGGCAATCACGAGGGCTCCATGCTGCTCTGGTGCCTCGTTTCGGCGGTGTTCGCCGCAGCACTTGCGTGGAGGCGGGGTACGCAGGATGAGGGGCTGTGGCGCCGCGCGGTCGGCGTACAAGGTTTCGTCACAGCTGGCGCTCTCGTTTACACGCTCTTTCTCTCGAACCCTTTCGCGCGCCTCGATCCCGCGCCGATGCAGGGCGCGGGACTCAATCCACTTTTGCAGGACCCCGCGCTCGCGGCGCATCCGCCGATGCTTTACCTCGGCTATGTTGGCCTGAGCGTGCCGTTTTCACTGGCGCTTGCGGCGTTGATCGAGGGCCGTGCCGATCAAAATTGGGCCAAGGCGCTGCGGCCCTGGACGTTGGCGGCGTGGACCTGCCTGACCCTCGGCATTGGGCTCGGTTCTTATTGGGCCTATTACGAACTGGGCTGGGGCGGCTGGTGGTTCTGGGATCCGGTTGAGAATGCGAGCTTTATGCCATGGTTGGCGGCGTGCGCGCTGGTGCATTCCGCCATTGTCACCGAGCGGCGCGGTTCGTTCGCGGGCTGGACGGTGTTGCTGGCGATCATCGGCTTTGGCCTGGCGTTGCTGGGAACCTTCCTGGTGCGCTCGGGCGTGTTGACATCGGTGCATGCGTTCGCGGTCGATCCGCGCCGCGGGATCGCGGTGCTGGTTTTGCTCGCGCTCGCGCTGGGTGCGGGATTTGGCCTCTACGGTTGGCGCGCGCGTACCCTGGGCCGTGCATCGGGGTTTGCCGCGGTAAGCCGCGAAAGCATGTTGCTCTGGAACAATTACGGGTTCGCGGTCGCCGCGGGGATCGTCCTCATCGGCACGCTTTATCCGATGCTGGTGGAGGCGGCGGGCGGGGGCCTCATCTCGGTGGGGCCGCCCTTCTTCAACGCCACCGTTGCGCCGATATTGGCGGCGCTGTTCTTGGTGTTGCCGTTCGGGCCGATGTTGACCTGGCGCGCGGGCGATCTTGGCGCCGCGGCGCGCGCGTTGTGGCCGGCGCTGACGGCTGCGTTGCTTACGCTTGCCGCAACGTTGGTGGCGTCGCACGGGCGCGCGGCGCCGGCGATCGGGCTCGCGATCGGGGTTTGGCTCGTCGCCGGCGGGTTGGTTTATTTCTGGGTGCGGCTGCGACGGGGAGAGGGAGGGTTGCTGCGCAAGATCGTGCTGCTGCCGCTCGCGGTGTGGTCGATGAGCGCAGCCCATATCGGCGCGGGCGTATTGACGATCGGCGCGGTGGGTGAAACCGGGTTTCGCTCCGAGCGCGCGGCGGCGCTTATTCCTGGCGAGAGCGTCGATTTCGCCGGTCGCCGCGTCACCTTGCTCGAGATCGGCGCTTGGGAGGGGCCGAACTATTCCGCCACTCGCGCGAATTTCCGCGTCGAGCGCGGCGCAGACGTGCGGACCGTGTCGGCGGAGCGGCGCTTTTATCCCACTGCCGCCGCGCCCACGACCGAAGTGGGAATCCTCAGCGATTTTGACGGTGACCTTTATCTCGCACTAGGTGAGCCGGCCGAGCGCGGGAGTGCGGCTTGGATCGTGCGTATTTACCATAACCCGCTGGTTCAGTTTATTTTCGGCGGCGTTCTGCTGATGACGCTGGGGGGCGCGCTGAGCTTGCTCGCGCTGCTGCGTCGGAGTGGCGAGGCATGAACGTATTGGCGGCCTTGGTGAGCGCGCTCGCTGCCGCGACGTTGGGCGATCCTGCGCTCGAAGCGCGCGCACTGGCGCTGGACCAGGAAATCCGCTGTGTGCAATGCCAAAGCGAGCCGATCGCGCAATCGACTTCCACCATCGCCGCCTCCATGCGCACGGCGGTTCGCGAGCGCCTGGCCGCTGGCGATAGCGACGACGAGGTGCGTGCCTATTTCCGGGATCGTTATGGCGATTTTGTCCTGTTTCGCCCGCCGTTCGACCCTCGCACCTGGGCCCTCTGGGGGGCCCCGTTGGCTCTGCTGGCGGCGGGCGCAGGCGCGGTTTGGGGGGCGCAGCGG
>JBEBIU010000172.1:0-3446 GCA_040080225.1 Terricaulis sp. | reverse complement strand
CGTTTGGCGCCGAGGGTTTCAAGGAAAGCCCGGATCGGCTCGACGCTCTGGTTTGGGCGCTGACCGATTTGCTGATGGGCGGCGCGCAGCCGCGGATCAGGTTGTTGTAACGGGAAAAATTATGTTCGACTGGCTACGCAAACTCCGGGCTTCGCAGCGCGTGGAGCGAAAATTCTTGTCTTGGCACGATCTCGCCGCGCCGATCTGGTCGGCGCGCGACCCGGCCGCGTTCGCGCGGGAGGGTTACCAACGCAACGCCATCGCCTATCGCTGCGTGCGCTTCATCGCCGAAGCCGCCGCCAGCGCGCCGATTGTGGTGGGGCCAGAGGGGCATCCGCTGGCTAAGCTGTTGGCTCGGCCCAACCCGGAACAGACCGGCATCGAATTGCTGGAAAATTTCTACGGCCACCTGCAAGTGAGCGGGAACGCGTATCTCGAAGCTGCAAGCATCGAGGATCGCGCGCCGTCGGAACTCTATGTGCTGCGCCCGGACCGCATGCGTGTTCTGCCTGGCCCGGACGGTTGGCCGATCGGCTGGGAGCATCGGGTTGGATCGAGCGTGCGCCGCTTCGAGCGCGATCCGCTTTCCGGCGACGCGCCGATCATGCATTTGAAACTCTTCCACCCCTCTGACGATTGGTACGGCCTTTCGCCTATGGAAGCGGCCGCCTATGCTGTCGATATCCACAATGCCGGAGGCGCCTGGAACAAGGCGCTGATCGACAATGCCGCGCGGCCTTCGGGCGCACTGGTGTTTACCGGCGCCGGCGGCGGCGATCGTTTGAGCGAGGAACAGTTCCGCCGCATCAAGCAGGAATTGGACGAAATGCATGTCGGGGCCGCGAACGCGGGGCGGCCCATGCTGCTTGAGGGCGGGCTCGATTGGCGGCCAATGTCGCTGTCGCCATCGGACATGGATTTCATCGAGGCGCGCCATGCCGCTGCGCGCGACATTGCGCTTGCGTTCGGTGTGCCGCCCATGCTGCTGGGAATTCCCGGTGACAATACCTATTCGAACTACCGCGAAGCCAATCTCGCATTTTGGCGCCATACCGCGCTGCCGTTGGCGCAAAAGGCGGCGCGCGCGTTCGAAGCCTGGCTGGGCAGTCGTTGGGGCGAGCCAGCCGCCATCAGGATTGACATGGATTCGGTGCCGGCGCTTGCGGTGGAGCGTGAGGCTCTGTGGGCGCGCGTGGCCAGCGTCGACTTCCTGAGCGCCGATGAAAAGCGCGCTATGGTCGGGGTGGCTGCGGCGGACCGCGCATAAACATGAAGTTCGATCCGCGCGTCACTTATGCGCTCATCCTTGCCTTGTTTCTTGAAAGCGCCGGCGGGCTGATCTGGGCCGGACGTGCGGCGGCGCGGCTGGACGAGGTCGAGCATGCCGTCGTCGCCCAGCGCGAGATCGCCGATCGGCTGGCGCGCCTGGAAGAACAGGTTGGCGAAGCGCGCCGCGCCCTTGCACGCATCGAGCAAAGGCTCGATCGGCAATGATGATCGAAGGGTACGCTTCGCTGTTCGGGATCGCCGATCAGATGGGCGACGTGGTGCGTGCTGGCGCGTTCGCGGTCAGCCTCCAGCGGCGCAGTGAAAAGCTGCCCATGCTGGTCGAGCACGAGCGGCGCTTACTGGCGGGACATTGGTGCTTCGCGCGCGAGGACGGACGCGGGCTCTATGTGCGCGGCGCCATCAGCGACGACCAACCTGGCGCATCGCGGGCGCGACGCATGCTAGCGCGAGGCATCGACGGGCTGTCGATCGGCTTCGTGCCGCTCGTTGCGCACAAGCATGCGCTCGGGCGCGTGATCGAGGAAATTGAGCTTCTGGAAGTGTCGATCGTGACGCAACCGATGCAGCCGCAAGCGCGGCTGGCCCTGGCGCGAGGGCTTGGCCGCGCTGCTTGAAAAGGAGATTGATGTGAGAAAAGAAACCAAGGCCGCGCCCGCGAGCGGCCAGGATGCGCTGATGCACGCGTTCGAGGAATTCAAGACCGCAAACGACGCGCGCCTAGACGCCATCGAGAAGAAGCGCGGGGACGTATTGCTCGAAGAAAAGGTCGAGCGCATCGACCGTGCGTTGACCGAGCAGAAATCGCTGATCGAACGCGCAGCGCTTGCCGGACGCCGGCCGGGGCTTGCCGCCGAGCCGGCGGAATCGGAGCATAAATCGGCGTGGAGCGCCTATGTTCGCCGCGGCGACATGTCCCAGCTCGGCCAGTTCGAAGCCAAGGCCCTTTCGGTCGGCGTCGCCGCCGACGGCGGCCATCTTGCGCCGCCCGAGCTTGACCGCCTGATCGAGAGCCGCCTGCGCGCTGCTTCGCCGATGCGCGAGATTTCCGGCATTCGCACCACCAGCGCCAATCTGTTCCGCAAACCGATCAGCTTGACCGCATCGGGCTCGGGCTGGGCGGCGGAAACCGGTGCGCGCACTGAGACGGCTTCGCCAACGCTGGCCTTGCTCGATTTTCCGACCGCCGAACTCTACGCCAATCTCGCCGCCACCCAAGCGCTGCTCGACGACGCCTTTGTCAATCTTGAGGAATGGATCGCCACCGAAGTGGAGGACGCATTCGCAGGCCAGGAACGCGCGGTGTTCGTCAACGGCGATGGCGTCAACAAGCCGAAGGGCTTCTTGAACTACACCATGATCGCCGATGCGAGCCATGTCTGGGGCCAGATCGGCTACATCGCTACGGGTGTCGCCGGCGCTTTTGCCGCCACCGCGCCGGTCGATAAGATTATCGACCTGGTTTATGCGCCGAAAGCGCAATTCCGTCAGAACGGCCGCTTCGTCATGAACCGGAAAACCGTGTCGGCGGTGCGCAAGCTGAAAGACGCGTCGGGCCAATACATCTGGGAGCCCAACGATCGCGGCGGCGCCACGCTGCTTGGCTATCCGGTGACCGAACTGGAAGACATGCCCGATATCGCCGCGAGTTCGAACTCGATCGCGTTCGGCGATTTCCAACGCGGCTACCTCATCGTCGATCGCGCTGGCGTGCGCGTGCTGCGAGATCCGTACTCCAATAAGCCCTACGTGATGTTCTACGTCACCAAGCGCGTTGGCGGCGGCGTACAGAACTTCGACGCCATCAAAGTGCTGCGCTTCGCGGTCAGCTGATTGGAGGCAATACGCAGTAGGCAGTGGGGAGTTCCCTATTGCCTACTTGCCCATTGCCCATTGCCTGAGTTTCACATGACCATCACCATCCTTACGCCGCCGGCGAGCGAACCGATCACGCTTGCCGAGGCAAAGCTGTTCCTGCGCATCGACCAGACTGCGGAGGACCCCCTCATCACCACCTTGATCGCCGCCGCGCGCGAAGCGGTGGAAGTCGCTTGCGGGCGGGCGCTGATCACGCGGCGGGTGCGCGAAAGTCTCGACATCTGGCGGCGCGATTCCATTGGCGGTGCGGTCCTCGGTCTTGGTCCGGTCACCAATGTCGT
>JBEBIU010000072.1:0-15393 GCA_040080225.1 Terricaulis sp. | reverse complement strand
CCAGGGGCGATGATGCCCCTCCCGTCAACATGATCAGTGCGGTGGCGCCTAGTAGCCAGACTGAGATCCACCCAGCGTCCGCTACCCGACCCCCCAGATGAACCACCAGCGCGAACCCAGCCAACGCGGGCGCCAGAGCCAGAGCCGCCGCCGCCGCTACCCCCGCAGACGCCCCGGCGATCCAGCCGGTAATACCTGCCGCGACGGCGACGAGCAGCAGCCAAACCCAGCACGCCAGCGCAAACGCAACTGCGTTTAAGCCTCTTGTTACTGCCTGTTGTGTTGACACGGAAAGGCGGCCCGCGAGTAAAAGACTTCTTAACGCGACCAAGGTATGGTGCCTGTCCGAACTCGCGGCCGGAAGCGAACTCGCCATTTCAGGTATTTAGGAGCCGAGCTATGCGAAGACTTGCGGTTTGGACGACAACCGCCGCCGTCGCCCTGATGGGCGTCGCCAGCGCGCAGACGAGGCCAGCCGACCCCGCAGCGCCGGCTCAGGCCGCCGCCGCGCCAAGCGAGCTTACTTCCGCGATCACCGCCTACGCGGCTTATCACAGTGACGTATCCGAGCTGCGCACGAGCACGATTGGCAACGCCGCCCAGCTTGAGGCCGCCCTTGATCGCGTGGGACACCACAATCGAGATGCGCTGACCCGCGGCTGGGTCGCCTACGGCGCCGCTACGGCTGCCCAGTCGCCGGCATTCGTCCAAGGCGTCCGCGACGCCGCCGCCTATTACGGGCGCGACGCGGTGATCTGGGCTGTAACGGCCGATCCCTCCTACGCCCGCGGCCTGCGCGGCGGCAACGATGCAACGCGCATGTTGCTCGATTCCGCCAACGCCGACGCAGCGCGCATCGTGGCCGTCGCTGATCGCTATCAGGAAATGGCGCTTACGATCCAGCGTCAAAGATGGGCCAATTCGGTCGCGCCCCAACAGCGCGCGCGCGTCGAGCGTGTCCGGTCGCTTGGCGTCACTGGCGCCCCCGCTAGCGCCGTACCGGCTGAAGTCGCCCCACGCCTAGCGGTAACCCCGCTCACCTTCACGCCAGCCAGCGACCCCACCGCGTTCGGCGGGCGCCGCTTCTGGGACGCGGTGCGCGGGGGCAACACCGTCGAAGTGGCGTCAGTTCCAGCGACCTACCAATGGCGTGTGAACGCTTCACGCGGCGAAGCGCTCGACCGGATGGCCGCGGTCGCGGCTATCCAGGCGCTCGGCGCGGTGGAATCCAATCAGAGCGCCATTTCGCGCCTGATCAACGATCCGCGCACCAATGGGTGCCTCGAGATGGCGCAATTGCAGCTCTATCAATGCATGTCGGCCGCGCGATTCCGTTATGAGAACGCATTCTGCCTCGGTCAGCACGGCCTGCGCGACATCGGAACCTGCATCGGCGCCGTGGCCCAGCCCGACGCCACCGCCTTGGCGCCAGGCCGCGCGGGACGCGACTGAACTTGCACGAGCCGCGCGCTAGGCGCATGTCCTGGCGGTGAGCATCACACAAGCGACGAAAGAACTCGCGGACGAGTTTGCGCTTCTCCCTGACTGGGAGGAGCGCATCGCTTACGTTATCGATCTGGGCAAGGCGCTGGCGCCTCTTAGCGAAGACGAACGCAACGAGAGCACTCGCGTGCGCGGTTGCGTAAGCCGCGTGTGGCTGGTGTGCGAAACACGCGCAGAGGGAAAGCTGTATTTCCGTGGCGATTCCGACGCTCACTTGGTGCGCGGCGAGATCGCTTTGTTGCTGCGTTTGTTCTCCGGCCGCACGCCTGCGGAGATCGTCGAAGCCGATCCACCGGCGCTCTTCACCCAGCTCGGCCTCAAGGATGCGCTCACCATGCAGCGCTCAAATGGGTTGTTCGCGATGATGACGCGGATGCAAATCTGCGCACGCAACGCGCTTCAGAGTACAGTGGCGAGCTGAGCCAGCCCAAGCTTCAACGCAAGCTTGCCAGATCGAGCAGGCCAAGCCTCGAAGCGCTCGATCTCCTCAAGACCCTCCTCCTTCAAGCATACGCCTTCAACCACCCGCCGCAGCGGCGCCGCCAGGCGCTCCATCGCGTCGCAATAGCGTCGCTGCGCATCACAACGCGCAGCGAGCGCCGCCTCCTGGGCGCTGCTCGCGCCGCGTGCGCCCTTCGCGTTAGGCGGAGCGGTCCAGTCCGATCCGCGCATCAGACCCGCCTGCGACGCCTCCCAGTGCGAGCGCAACCGGGCGGCCGCCAGCAGCTCCGCGTGCTCAAGCCAGGGCTGACCGCCGGCGTCACGCAAGGCCGCCAACCGGCGCAACACTCGGCTCGGCTCATAGCCTCTCGCAGCTTGGAGGCCCCCGTCGCGGTCCACCACATTTCTATCGACTACCGGGCCGTGTTGGGCGGCGTAGGCTTCGTTCTGCGGGGAAAGCAATCTGCGGGCCTGGGCGCGCCCGGCCTCGGTGATGACGTAACCCGACTGCCCCGCCAGTGGCGCGATCGCGCCCGAGGATTCTAGCGCATTCTTCTCGGCCGCAGACAATTTCAGCCCTGCCCTGCGCCGCTTGTCTCCGTTCGGAAATACATTGAATCGGCCATCGCGTTCGGCCAGCACCGCGCGCGGCAGCGCCAATCGCAACAAGGCACGCTCGCTCGGGCTCATGGTTTGACCTCCGCTTCGACGAATGTCCGCGAAGGGGCTGGCGCGTCCCTCAACAACTCCTCTAGGCCGGAAATCCAGAGGTCGAAGGCGGGATCTTCGCGGCGATCTTCAACGTAATGGCACGCATGGGCGACAGTAGATCGATCGCGCCGGAAGGCGGCGGCGACCCGCGTCAAGCTGAACTCAAAAGCTACATGGCAGAGGTACATGGCGACCTTACGCGCGAGGGCCACATCAGCGGAGCCTCGGGTGGGCTCTAGCACCGCCCTTACCGGTGCGGACAATGCATAACTCGCTACCCCGGCCGACAGGCGCGCGGCGGCGTCATCTGCGATAAACGACGAACGGCTCATTCCAACACCTCTCCCAGACGCCCTCTTCCGGGGGCATTCTCCGCCCCAGAATAATGCCGCCACAGAGGTGTAGGATAGATTTTTTCCTATTGTTAGGAATTTTTTCCGCTACTCGCCTTTTCGGCTTAGCCCCAGACCCATACGCTTGGCCAGATTGGAGCGCTCCTTGGCGTAATTTGGCGCCACCATCGGGTAGTCGTGGGGGAGGCCCCATTTGGCGCGGTACTGGTCAGGCGTCATAGAGTAACGGGTCCGCAAGTGCCGCTTGAGCGACTTGAACTTCTTGCCGTCCTCAAGGCAGACAATGTAATCGGCGGAAATCGACTTCTTGATGGGGACGGCGGGATCCTGCGCCGCGCTCAGGTTCGGCGCTGGAGCAAACCCGGATACCTCGCGCAGCGCCCCGTGAACGGTTCTGATCAACGCGGGCAGATCCTGGGGTGCAACCTCATTACCTGCAATGTACGCGGCGACAATCTCAGTCGCCATGTCGGCTAGGTCGCGTTTGTCTTCAGTCATCTTATTTCGGCTGGATCAATTACCTATAGCATAAGTATAGACAAAAATATCTCCACATTCAATCAAGTACTTCAAGAACGCCCCGCAAGCGCCGCCACCAAGACCAAGCCCGCGAGCGCCGCCAGTTCGGCAGCGGCGGCAAGTCGAACTCGGTAGGGGTGGTCCAGTTGACGCATCACCACACCCGCCGCTTGTCCCAATGTATTCGAAAGCAGATCGATCCCCCTCTGGCCCGCTCCGAAAATCCGCAGCGCCACGATCCCGATCCAGCGTCCTGCCCCAGCCACCGGCCCGCGATAGAGGGTGTCCAGGTCTAAGAGGTTCGTTTGCCGCTCCCGCGGGAAGAGCCTGACCGCATACATCGCCAGGAACGCCGCCCCAGCCGCGCCAAGCAATTCGATCTGACGCGCCAGGCGGTCCGGCGCAAAGGGAGACATGGTCAGTTCCGACGGCGTCAGACTGAACAACCATTGCGGGGCAAGGCCGATCGCGATGCAGAAAAAAGCGCCCAGGACCGATCCTAAGAGCATGCCATACGCTGCGTTCGCGATCGGCGGTGGCGTCGCACCCGCGCGATAAAGCAACAGGGCCGGCCTCAACACGAGCGCCGCAAACAGAACCGCCGAGAGCCCTGAAAACATCAACCAGAGCCAGCGCGTCTCCCATTGCGCTGCCGCGGCGAGCGCCGCGGTGAGGGTGGGATACATGGCAAACCCCGGCGCGCCAGCGACCGCTAGCCCGGCGACAATCAGACACGCGCACGCAATTGGCGCGACGCGTCCAACGCCCGCCAAAATGGAAGCGCGGGCGCCGCCCCAAATCTGGACGACACAGCCAAGACTCATCTGCAGGGCTGAGAATACAATGATGATCGTAAAGGCATGTCCTTCGACGGCGGCGAGCGACAAGCGTGAGCCGATGCCGATCAGCGCCAGGCAAAGCCCGATATTGGCGATCTGCGCGTAGGATGCGGCGCTCCGCAGATCGTCTTCCGCAACCGCGTAGAAGGCGCCGATGGCGATCATCGCCGCGCCAACCGGCATCAGCATCGGCTCAGCTGGGAAGAAGCGCGCGAGCGCGTAAACCCCAAGCATCGCGGTGAAAGCGGAAAGCGCCGCCGCACCCGCGGGCGACGCGCGAGAAACCGCATCCTTCAACCAGACATGCGCCAAAGGCGCGCCTACCCGTATCATCAGCGCCGCAAAGATGAAGCCACCGCTCAAACTGCCTGTATCGACACGCACCTCAATCGCTTCTCCATGCTGGACCAGATGCAGCGCAGCCCCGACCAGGAAGAACAAACTCTCCAATCCGTGCCAGACCAGAAAGCGAACCCCTGCGCGCGGCGCATCAGGATGAGGGGATGCAAAAACCACCCAGGTTGCGCCCAGTCCCGCGAGCGAAGCCGCGGCGACAAACAAGATCAGATGGTCGCCTGCGAACAGCGCCGAGACGGCGCCTCCAGCCAAGGTCAGGATCGCAGCATCCTCGAACCGGTTTTGCCGTCCGCTCGTGTAGGCGCCGATGAGAACCAAGGTAATGAGTAGCGCGATGCCAAACACTTGGTTCAGCGCATCGAGCTGCAGTGTCGCCATCTCCACTCCCATCTGGCGAATGAAGCCGGCAACGCCAAAATCGCGACCCAGCACGAGCCACAGCGCCGCCAACGCGGCAACTGCGATGGCGGGCGGGCGAAGGCCCCGCGGCAACGCCAGCGTGAGCGGCGCCGCAAGCAGCAACACGAAACCCGGGTTAAGAGCGATCGGCATCGTCGCTCCCTTCCCCGCGCCGCGCCAGGGTCAGCCGGGCGAGATTGGCGGCGATCACCGCGAAAACAGCTGCGCCCGCTCCAATTGCAGCGGCCGCGCCGGGCTTGGCCCCGATCCAAAAAGCAGGAGCGGCGTCGGTAGTGAATTCCAGGCCGAGCCCGCCCACCAGCAGGGCTGCACACACCACAAACCAAGGTCCGCCGACGCCGGCGCGAGGAGTTTTCATGGCGGAGGCGTCCAAACGGGCGAGAGAAATTCCGAGAGAGAGTTCGCAAAAACCAACAACGACAAAGTGGCGACCGCTCCCAGCGCAACTGGCGCCACCAACAAGAAGGAGGCGCCGTCAGGGCGGATGAACGCGTCGGGCGGAGCTCGCGCCGAAAGGGCGCTCGCCGCCATCGGGCCAAGGTGCGCAAACGTAAGAATTGCAGCCAAGCCAACCAGCACCGCCACCCACACGAGCCCGACGCTGGAGGAAGACGCGATAAGCCACAACTTTGCCCATGCCCCCGCAAAAGGCGGCATGCCGACCATGCTGGCGGACGCAAGCGCAAAGCCGGCAAGCGTCCAGGGCATGACTCGTCCCAAACCTGGATATGCACTCACCTGGGTCCGGCCGGTGACCGCCGCGATCGTGCCCGACGCCATCAGCAGGGTTGCCGCCGAGCACATCAGCGCCGTGATCTGCAGCGCAGCGGCGAACAGCCCCGCCGGCAGCGCCAGCAACGCGCCCAGAACGGCCGCCAGCGATTGCGCCAAGCAAGAATAGGCAAGGCGCTCGCGCAAGTCCTGTTTGGACAACGCGATCAGCGCGGCCGCACACATCGCGGCGCCGGCCAGCACAATCAGCCCTCGCGCCGCCAGATGCGCATCACCAAGGCCGGACGCTCCGAAGACAAAAGCTGCAACTTTGAATACGCCGATGCAGCCCGCGGGCAGCACAGTGAGCGCGTACATCGACGTTAAAGCCGGAAACGGCGCCACACGCGAAGCCGTAAGCCAGCGATGCATGGGCGGCACCGCCGCCGCTGCTATCCCGAACACAAACATTACAAGCAATAGATTCGCTGAGATCGGATTGGCCAAGCCGCCAAGCACGCCGCCCGGACGGAAGTCGAGAACGCCGGCGATGGCGTAGGTCCACACCATCGCTGGAAGAAACAACCCAATCGAGGCGGCCAGCAACACCGCCAAAAACAGCCGCCCGGCGCCGCCCGCGGCCTCATCGCCGTTATGCTCGACCAACGGAAAGGCCGCCAAGGTAAGCGCCTGCAGCGCCACGAACATCGTGAACAAATTGGCCGAGAAGGCCACCCCCAGAGCACACGCCGAGCTCAGGGCCATGAACGCCATCAACCGCACAGGGGATTTTTCATGAGTAGCGCGCGCGAAGCCAGCGGTGTGGATGGCATGGAGCAAACCCAGCCCGCCGATCAGCAGCGCCATCATTGCACCTAAGGGTTCGAGCGCGAACGCTAGGTCCACGTTTGGCAATGGCCGCGCAAGAACCACATGCGCCTGCGCGCCGTGCGCGGTCTCGTTGAAAAGAAAAAACGCAACCCCCGCACTCGCACAAGCGGCGAGCATGTAGACCGCGTCGCGCAACCCAGGCGGACGCGCGCACGCCAACACCAGCGCCGCCTGCGCCACTGGCAAAACCAGGATTGCGAGCAGCCCCATTTCGGCGTTCATGGCGCTTCGCCTGCAATCTGCAGCGACGCCGCCTGCGCAGCTCGCAACAGCACACTCGGTTCGAGGCCGAGCGCGAGCGCTAAGACACTGCCGAACAGGACTGGGAAAATCACCACACGCCAAGGGTCGTGCTGGATTGGAGTCGGGGTTGCGGCGCGGCGAAAATATAGCCGCTCGATCAACCTGCCGGCGTAGATCGCCCCAGCCAGCGACGCCGCGATGATCATCCCAGCCGACCACCACAGATCGACGCCAACCGCCGCTTCGATTGCCCGCCATCGTCCAAGGAAGCCAAGCGTCAGCGGCGCACCCATCAGACTGAGCGCGCCCACAAGCATCGCCGCGCCAGACAACGGCGCGCGACGGCCGAGCCCATCAAGTCCATCTACGCTGAGTTTGCATCCGGAGGCCGCAACCCCACCCAGCACCGCAATCCCCGCCGCCGCCAGCGCCGCCATTTGCAACAACGCCGCTGCGAAGCCTGCGGGCGACCCCAAACCAAGCGCCAACAACACGCCACCGCCCTGCGCCACTCCTGCATAGGCGGCGAGCCTGCGCACATTGGCCGCGCCAATCGCTTGCAGAGAGCCGATCCCCACGCTCGCGACGCCAAGCGCCGTCAAAACGCTCGTCACGCTTTCGCCGAGGGACGGCGCAGGGATGGCATAGGCTGCGAAGCGCGCGGTCACAGCAAGCGCGCCCACAACGCCAACGCTTGCCAGCATGATCGCAGCGAACGCGCTTGTGCGTCCGAGAGCGGCGGCGAGCCACCCGTGGAACGGCGCGAGCGCTGCTTTGACGGCAAGCGACACTACGATCAGCGCCGCGCCGACTGCGCTCGACATCGGAGCGGCGATCTGCGCCAGCGGCAGATCAGACATCCGCACGACGCCTGTGCCGCGCATCAATAGAGCCGCTCCGAGCAAGAACAGCGCCGCCGATGCTGCGCCCGCCGAGATCATGCGCATGGCGCCGTTCAGCGCGCCGCGATCGCTGGAAAGAGAAACCAATGCGACACTCGCCAGCCACGCAGTCTCGCTTGCCAAAAATACGCCCAACAGATCTTGCGCGACCAAGGCGCCTTGCCAGCCGCCGCACACGCACAAGCTCAGCGCGAGCGCGAGCGGGCGCTCCCGCGGCTCGAACTGGCGCATGACCGCGCCCGCCGCGATCACCGCCAGCGCGCCTGTGCACGCGATGATCGCCGCACCCGCCAGCCCAAGCCCGTCAAACGCCAACGGCGAAACACCATCGCCACCCCAAGGGCCCGCGAGCAAATGCCGCGTCGCAGCGTCCATCGCCAAGAAAACGTTTCCGGACATCGCCGCTACGCCAATCGCCCAACTGAGTCGCGAAATCGGGGCCAACAAGATCAGGGCCGCAGCGAGCAACGGCGTCGTCAACAAAAGCAAAGGTGCATGCGCGCGCGCAATTTCAATGAGGCTCGCGGTCACGATTCGGTTCCCACGCGCTCAGCGTCATCGTCAGCGGCGTCGATCGCAGCGAGTTCGGTATCCCCGTAAGCCTCTTGGAGGCGGATTAGCACCAGCGCGCCCAGCGCCGCGTATCCGAATGAGACTGCCGTAGCAGCGCTGATGAAAATTTGTGGGGCATGTAGCGCCGCGAGCGCTAGCACGGCCCCCAACATGACCGTAGCCGCTCCAGCGAGCCGCTTGCCGGCATTGGTGGAGGTCGCAAGCGCCACCAAGCCAAGAATCACCGCCGCCATAGCCGCCGCGACCATGACCCTCATCAGCAGAGCGGGATCGGACGAGATCATTCCGTATCGCGCAGCGTTGGAGCGCGCCCGATAAGAATGGTCAGAACCAGCGCGGCCGAAGCAGCAACCATGGCAAACAGGCCGGCTTCCATCACTTGGCCGCCAATTGGGTGTCCAGGCAACATCGCTGCAAATGAAACAGCGATGACGCCCACCGCAAGCGCCCACCGCGCCGCCCACGCGGGCAAAGCAGACTTTGCGGCTTCGACTCCAAAAACCAACCCGTGCGCCGCCATCGCCAAGGCAAGGGTCAAGCCCGCTCGCATGCCTACTCCGTCGCCGGGCGAGCCGTTCACAAGCATCACCAACGCAAACACCGTGTTAAACGGGATGAACCAACGCGCCGAGGCGCCTAGGACGACGTGCGCTTCCATCAGCGCCCCTCTCCCGGATGCTCAAGCGCGCCCCGCTCGCCAAATCCAGCCAGCGCCATCGCGGCAATTCCCAACACCAAGAACACCGGCGCCAGCCAGAGCGCGGAGGCGCTGTCGTCGAACTTCACTTCCAGGGCCAAGGTCGGCGTATCCGAAAGCGCTGCCCAGGACAAAGCCGTAGCAGCGCAGGCGCCTAGGACGAGGCTCAACCAAGCCGGACGCCGCCTTGCTTTGGCCGCGCGTTTACTTAGCACGGTGGCGCCGATTAGCATGAGCGGCGCCCATGCCACGCCGAGAAGGGCGAATTCCGGCGCGGCTACCCCTCCATTGAGCAAAAGCAGAATTGCGGTCCCCGTCGCACCAGCTGAAAGCAAACACAAACAAGCGACAAACAAGGACCGCGAAAGCAACGCCACGCAGCACGCCGTCAAAACCGCCAGCATCAACGGAAGCGCAAGCCAGGGCGTAGCCGCCAGGAGGCTAGAACCGCTCATGGGCGGCCCCTTCCCTGACGCGCACCTGGGCGCGGCGCCTTGTAACAGCCTGCGAGCGGCGCCAGCCCGCCGGTGTGCGCGGCGTTGCCGACGATCTGCGAGCGCGCAGCGCCCATGAACGCCACGAGCCCCGCAAGCAAAAGCAAACGCGCCGCGACATCCCAGCTTTGCGCAAGCATTGCCAGCCCAAGCAAGACAATCGCCACGCCGATGGATTCCGTGGCGGCGGCGTGCAGCCGCGTGTAAACGTCGGGAAAGCGCAAAACGCCAATGACGCCGCCAAGCGCCAGGGCTAACCCGATTGCGGCAAGGGCGCCGCCAGCGCAGAGACGCATCAGTTCAAGCGACCAGTCCATCATCGCTCCCCTTGCGTGCGCGCCAACGGCGGTTGCAGATTGCCAAATCGAAGCGTTTTTTGAATCGCAACAGTGGTGATGTATCCCGAGAGCATCAGCGCAAAGGCGGCGTCAATCCACGTCGCCGACGCGCCTGCCGCCGCAGCGGCGGCGCAGAACAGCACGACTTTCTCCACAATGGCGTAGGCGGCGAGCGCGCGATCCTGCAGCGTGGGACCGATGACCGCACGCACACCCGCAAGCGCCAGCGCGAGCAGCGCGCCAAGCATCACGGCAAACGGGATCATTCCAGCACCTTTTCACGCGGTCGCGCGCGCAACTCGATCGCACCGAGACGTTCAGCATCCATTTCGTCTTCGTCGAGCACATGCACGAGGAAGCCATCGTCGTCGGTCGCCACGACATTGGCGCCCGGCGACGCGCTGATCATGCCGGCAAGCGCCGCTAACGCATTCGAGTCGCTCTGCCGCGTGCGCAATCGCACGAGCGCCGGCTTCAGCGCGACATCGGCGGCGAGCGCGGCGCGCGCCACGGACGCCGCCCCCCGCAGATTGGCGCCGAGCCGCATCAGCACTTGCGGCGCCATCGCGGACAGACGCCAAGGCATGCGCGACACCCCGCAGAGCCAAACCGAGACGCCGACGCCGACGAACGCTGCGGTAAAAATCATCCACACCTGGCCGGGAGCAAGCAGCGCCGCCACGAGCGATAATCCGACAAACATCGCTGCGGCGTGGAGCATGGTCTCGCCTCTCCCCGCGCCGACGGCGCGCGAACCCGGCTTAGCCCCAGAGGCGTGGATTCGCCAGATCGATCAGGCGACCAATTACATGTTTCGTTGAAACAACAAAATCGCGTTGCGGCGGGCTTGTGAGGCGTTATCGTCGTCGCCATTGTCGTCGATAAATGCCGCTGCATCAGCGGTGAAGGACCAGTTCCAATAACGCAAGACGGTCTGCGCCTTCATGGTGGCAAGCGTGTCATAAACGAACACGGTCCGGCCGAGCGCGTTGTCGGTCGTGGCTGGATCCCCGCTGGGACGACGCAACGCACGCCAAAGCATCAGCAGGTGCGGCCTTCGCAGGCCGACCGCTTTGCACAGCACGCCAATCGCCTCCCCTCCTGGGTCCGAAAAAATCTGCGCTGCGGTCGCGGGACGCACGCCCGCGAGGTGCCCGATCTCGTCCAGAAGCGCACGATCCGCGCCGCGCTCAACGCCGACCGCTATGGCATTTTCCAACGATCCGAAGGGACTGCGCTGCGCTGCCGCCCGGTTGCGCTGGCGCCGCTCAATGGTCTGGAGCGCCTTGCGCACGTCAGGGTCTGACCAACCCTCCGCCGCCGCAAGGGCGAAGATGTCTCCGAGCTCCCCAATGAGCGCTCCGCGATCGGCGGCAAATCGGCGAACAATTTGGACCCGCACGTCGAACCCTACCCACCAGAACATGATCAGCGCCTGGGTCGGCTTGACCTCGGGTCGGAGCGCCAGCAACGGCGCAAGATGTGTTGCTTGACGCGTCTTAGCGAGGATGAGATCCACCCCCTGCACCGATAGACGAGCAAGATTGTTGCGCAGCAGGGCCTCGATGACGGCGACATCGTTGGTTTGGCAGAGCGCGTCAGTAACCGCTTCGTTCAAGCCCCGTCGACGCGCGATGGCCAGCCAATGTTGCGTTACGCCGGCCCGCACTGTGGCGATCAAGTCAGAATCGTCGAGTCCGACACCATTCTCGAGCAGATCGCGCGCGACCTGGAAGTCATCCCGCGCAAGATAGCGCAGGAGCGCCTTGGGCGCCTCGTGAACGCGGACCAATCCTTGTGCGCATCGGGCGCGGACCTCGACGCTGGCTGTCCGCAGCAATCCCAACAAAATGTCAGCCGCCAGTTGGCGTTCATATTGGGGCATCCGGCTTTCCGGCCACGAAACGACTTCGCACAAACGCCGCAGCAGCGCCGCCCTCGCCTGCGTCGCCTGCCGATTGGTCAAATCGAGGGGCTCTAAAGCATCTGGCGCTTGGCGAATGTGATTCGGCAACGGCATTACCCGCCAAAACAGCACGCTTGGCGTTAAGCGCCCGTCAACAAGCGCTGGACGGGGCCGCCGCGCGCGCCTTACTTGCGGGGCGATGCAAGCCTCCAGGCCTCCCCCCCGGCAGCGCCATTTGGTGCGAGAACTGTACATCTACTACGCCCTGGTAGGGCTGTATTTTTTTGCGTTTGGGATGCAATTCGTGCTGTTTCCCTCGTTAGCGGCGTTCGTGCTCCACAGTACGCCCGCCGCGGTTGGGTTGGCGCAATCGGCGCTCACGGCGCCAATGTTTTGCCTCTTGTTATTTGGCGGATTGCTGGCCGAACGCGCGCGCGCCGGGACGACGCTGGCGCGGTTGCATCTCGTTTTCGCAGCAGCGTCGGCGGGGCTAGCCGCCGTCATCGCCTTCGGCGAACTCAGTTACTCGACGCTCATAAGCTATGCGATCATGGTCGGCGCTTGCGCCGCGTTCTTGATGCCAGTGCGCGACGCGGCGCTCAACGGGGTTATAGCGCGCGAGGCGGCGCGCGGGCGAAACACGCCAATCGCCACGGCGGCGGCGGTGACGACCGCAGTGCAGATCGGCGCACAAATCGCCGGCATCGTGACCGCGCGTTACGCGGGCCACGCGCTGGCGCCCTTCGTCGCGCTGCAGGGATTTGCGCTCGCGCTCGGCGCAGTGGTGGCGCTTGGCCTTACCGCGCCAAAGCCCACTGGGCATGAACGCTCGGTCAAAGGCGCCTTGCGCGACCTTCGCGACGGCCTCGCCTACTCGTTCCGCAATCCTGTCATATCGCCGATGCTGGTGTCGGCGGCTTACGTGGGCGTGTTCGTGATCGGCGCCTTTCAGGTGCTGTTTCCACTCATCATTCGCGAGGAATATGGCGGGGGCGCCATCGCACAGGGCGGACGTCTTGGAGACTTGCTGGCCGCGTTCTGGAGCGCATCGTTTGTCTCAGCGGTTGTGCTCAGCAGGACCAAGCCGCTGCTGCGCCCAGGGCGCGCGCTCATTGCATCGCACCTCGCCAGCGCCGTTGCGCTGGCGAGTTTTTCGGTTTCCAAGCCCTTCTGGCTGTTCGCGCTGATTGTGGCCTGCTGGGGTCTGGCGGCGGGCGTCGCCATCTCGACCAGCCGCACGATCGTCCAAGGCGCGGCCGAACCGCGCTATCTCGGGCGAGTGCTTTCAGTCTATTCGATGGGGTTCATGGGCGGCGCGCCGCTCGGTTCGCTCGTAGTTGGATTCGCGGCCGGGCGGCTTGGACCCCACGGCGCAGCCCTGATCCCTGCGCTCGGCTTGGGGGCGGCAGCTGTTTTGCTTGCCCTGTTCACGCCATTGTGGCGGCTTTCAGCTGCGCGTTAATTTGGAGGGCGGATGGCGCCGGCGCCGCGGCGGCCGTTGAACTCGGCAATCTCCTCGCCCCAGGCGGCGGTCGTATCGACAAATTGTCTGTCCGCGTGATTCCATGCCTCGACCAAGGCGTCCACTTGCGCTTGTAGGGCCGAAATGTCGTTTCGGCACGCCGCCTTTTTAGCGGTGATTGCAGCCTGCCAAGCGGCATAGGCGTGGGCGCCGCGAATCATAGCGTTCCGACTGGCGCCAGCGCCGTCGGGGAGATTTGGGGGCGCCGGAAACCCCGAGCAATTTGCTGACAAGACAGGCGCCGTCTGCCCCGCGCCCTGCGGCTGGGCGGCCGCTGGCGAAATCAGAACGAGCGCCCCCGCAGCGGCCCAAAAAAGCACTTTCATATCCCCGCACTCCAGGTTCGCACGCCGAGCGGGCGTGTGCTGCGCAAACGCGGCCAAAGTGGGGTTACTGGACCTAACCGGATTAGCGCAGCGTGAACGGAATGCGCATGCGGTAGCGCCCTTCCACCCGCTCGCCCTCGCGCATGGCTGGAACCATGCGATAGGCCCCGCTCATGCGAAGCGCCGCTCCCGCAAAGCCCCAACCCGGCGGCGTCTCCGCGGTGACGACGCAATGCAGCGCCCCAAGGGTGGTGACGGCGCAGTCCAGCGACACCATGCCCTCTATCCCCGCTTCCCGAGCGCGAACGGGGTAATAGCGGTCCAGACCCCGTGGGCGTTGCAGCCAGTGCGGATCGCTGATCAAAACCGGCTGGGTCAAGGGCGCGATGCTGACCGGATCGGACGACAGCACCGCTTCCTGCTGTAGCGGGATGGGCGCAACGACGACCGCGTCTTCCGTCGGCGCTTGGGGCGGCAGCTGGCGAGGCGCCGCCTTTGGCAGCGGTACCATTTCCGCGATAATTGTTGGCGGGGAGCGACGTTCCGGATCGGCCAGCCTCACGCCATACGATATGGTCAGCGCCGCGATCAGCGCAGCGCCAGTCATGAGCGCAGACGCCGCCAGAGAAGCACTCCGCACCTGTACGAGATCGGCCATTCCGGTTCTCCAGAGCGGCGCGAAAATATGTTGCGCCCTCGGGAGCGTCTCATCGGCGTCCCCGCCGCGCCATTCACACCCGCGCGAGATCGATCACGCTTGCGGCATTGGTCAGTGTGGGAGGGCGCGGAATGGAATGCGCATTCGGTAATGACCACGAGCGGGCGCCCCAGCTTGCGTCGGCGGCGTCATCACATGCTCGCTTGCCAGCGCTAACGCGGCATCGCCAAAACCCCAATCGGGAGGAGTTTCAGACACGATCGTGCAATCGAGCCGGCCGTCGACGGCCACCGCGCAGTCCAGCTGCACCTCCCCCGCCATCCCCGCCGCGAAAGCCGCCGGCGGATAGCGACGCTCTGGGTGTCGGGGACGCGTCAGCCAGATTGGGGTGGCGATCTCGACAATGGGCGGCTGGGTTTGAGTTTCGCGAGCGGCGCCCGTGTCGGGGGGAGCTGCAGCCACAGGACTCGATTCGCGGCGGCGGGCCGATGGGGCCGGTGGTGGTTGTGACGGCTCCGTGCTGACTGCGAAGACCGACAAACTCTCGGAGCGCGGCCAGTTCGAACGACTCGTGACGAACAGCGCGGCGAGCGCGGCGGCGAGCACCAGTAAGACGGCCGCCAACCGGGAGATCAGGCGAACGAAGCCGATCCTTCGCACGACCGCTCCTGCACCGGGGTCACCCCTGGGGGCCGCGCTACTCGCGTCCGAACCGGAATGGAATCCGCAAACGATATCTGCCGCCCGCCGTCGGCTGTCCGTTGACCGTCTGCGGATTCATACGGAACTGCCGTGAAATACGCACCGCAGCCTCGCCGAATCCCATATTCGGAGGATCTTCGGATGTCACAGTGCAAGCAAGTCGCCCTTCCGCATCGACCAAGCAATCGAGGGACGCTACGCCCTCCATTTCGCGCTCCCGCGCTCGAGTCGGCCAGAAGCGCTCATAGTCGGCGCCGTTCGGGCGCCTGATCCACGAGGGATCACTT
>JBEBIU010000071.1:0-15408 GCA_040080225.1 Terricaulis sp. | reverse complement strand
CCCCCCAACCCCCTCCCCGCAAGGGGGAGGGGGAGAAGAGGTCGCGCCGGGAACGCGCACGCTCAAAATTACCGTCCGCGACGCGCTGCGCGACGCCATGGCGGAAGAAATGCGCCGCGATCCGGATGTGTTTCTCATGGGCGAGGAAGTCGCCGAGTACCAAGGCGCCTACAAAGTCAGCCGCGAATTGCTAGCGGAGTTCGGCGCCGCGCGCGTGGTCGATACGCCCATCACCGAGCACGGCTTTGCGGGCCTCGGCGTCGGCGCTGCGATGGCGGGCCTCAAACCCATAGTCGAATTCATGACCTGGAATTTCGCCATGCAGGCCATCGACCAGATCATCAATTCGGCAGCGAAGACGCTTTACATGTCAGGCGGGCAGATCAAGTCGAGCATCGTGTTCCGCGGCCCCAACGGCGCGGCCTCGCGCGTCGGCGCGCAACACAGTCAGGATTATTCAAGTTGGTATTCCCACGTGCCCGGCCTGATCGTGATCGCGCCCTACGATGCTGCCGACGCGAAGGGTCTGCTCAAGGCCGCGATCCGCAACCCCAACCCAGTTGTGTTCCTCGAGCACGAAATGCTGTACGGAACCGAGTTCGAAATTCCTGACCTTCCCGACTGGATCGTGCCGATTGGCAGGGCCAAGGTGCGCCGCACCGGCGGCGATGTGACCATCACCGCGCATTCGCGCATGGTCGGCGCGGCGCTGAAAGCCGCCGAGCAGCTTGCGGCGGAGGGCATTGATGCAGAGGTCATCGATCTGCGCACGCTTCGGCCGCTCGATGCGGAGACGATTATTGCCAGCGTGAAAAAGACCAATCGCCTCGTCACCGTGGAAGAAGGCTGGGGACAATCGGGCGTCGGCGCGGAAGTCTGCGCGCGGGTGGTGAGCGAAGCGTTCGACTATCTCGACGCGCCCCCGACGCGGGTGCATCAGATCGATGCGCCTTTGGCTTACGCGGCCAATCTTGAGGCGCTGGCGCTGCCAAACGTCGAGAAGATCGTCGAGGCGGTGAAAGCGGTCACATATCGGTAGGGGACAATCATGAGCGAAGGCGAGGTCGTCCAGGAATTGGTGGAATTCACCAACATCGTTTTGGTGGGCGTTTCGCTCATCTTCTCGGTGGTGTCGGCCTATATCGTGGCGCTGAACTATTTCATCGGTTCGGCCAATTTCATTGCCCGCCTCGGCAGCTTCGGCTTCATCACACTGGTGCTCGGCATGCTGATGGCGGTGATGGCCGGCGCGCAGACGACGCAAGAAGGCTTGATCGCGCGCCTGCGCGAAATCGAAGGCGAGGGTGCGCTCACCGCCGCTGGACGCGCCGTGTTGGCCAACGCCAGAGCGGACCTTGGCGTCTCGATGCAATACTCGCTCGACGACATCATCCAATTCTGCATCTGGATAGGCTTCGGCTTCGTCTATATCGCGCTCGCCTATCTCACCTTCTTCCACCGCTGGACGCCTGACGCGATCCCGGTGACCATCCAGCAGCGGGCGCAGCGATGAGCATTCAGATCACCATGCCCGCGCTCTCGCCGACCATGGAGGAGGGCAATCTCGCCAAGTGGTTGGTGAAGGTTGGCGACACGATCGAACCAGGCCAGGTCATCGCCGAGATCGAGACCGACAAGGCGACGATGGAGGTCGAAGCCGTCGATGAGGGCGTGATCGCCGAGATTCTGGTGCCGGAAGGCGCACAAGGCGTGAAAGTGAACACGCCGATTGCGGTGCTCAGGAGCGCGGGACAAACGTCGACGCCAACCTTCTCCCCTGCGGAGAAGGTGGCCGCGAAGCGGCCGGATGAGGGGCGCGCCGACAACCGGGCGCCTGCGAGTTTGCACGCCACTCACCCCCTGCCCCCTCCCCGCAAGGGGGAGGGGGTGCGCACGCTCGCTTCGCCTTTGGCCAAGCGCCTCGCCCAACAAGCCAGCCTCAACCTTGCTCAGATCAATGGCAGCGGCCCGCATGGGCGCATCGTCAAAAGCGATATCGAGGCCGCGCTCAAAGCGCCCAACCCGCAAGCGGCCCCACGCGAACCCTCGCGCGCGCTGACAACGCAAACCGCTCCACAGCAATCGGCGCCGGCGCTATTCAAGTCGCTCGAGCAGCACGGCATCCGCTCGGGCTCCTACGATCTCGTGCCGCTCGATCTCATGCGCAAGACCATCGCCAAGCGCATGACCGAGAGCTTCCGTGATGTGCCGCACTTTCCGCTCAGCATCGACATCGAAATCGACGACTTGTTGAAAGCGCGCGGCGACATCAACAAGCGCTTCGCGGACTCGGGCGTGAAGATTTCCGTCAACGACATGTGCATCAAGGCGGCGGCTTTGGCGCTCAAGATGGTACCCGAATCCAACGCCAGCTACACGCCCGACGGCATCGCTCAACATCATCACGCCGATATCGCCGTGGCGGTGGCGATCCCGGGTGGGCTTATCACGCCCATAGTCTTCGCCGCCGAGAGCAAGGGGCTAGCGCAGATCAGCCACGAAATGGCCGACCTTGCCGAACGGGCGCGCAACAAGAAACTCAAGCCCGAGGAGTTTCAGGGCGGCACCTTTTCGATCTCCAACATGGGCATGCTCGGCATCAAGAGCTTCGCCTCCATCATCAACGAACCCCACGGCATGATCATGTCGATCGGCGCCGGTGAAAAGCGCCCGATCGTGAAAAACGATGCGCTGGCGATAGCCACCATGATGAGCGTCACCGTGACCTGCGATCACCGCGTCGTCGATGGCGCGCTGGGGGCGACGTTTCTGAAAGCGTTCCGCGGGTTCCTCGAAGACCCGATGGCGATGTTGTTGTGAGGGGATGCGTATAGGCCGTGCGGAATCACGCTGCCGCCCCGCTCCCCCTCGATGGGGGAGCTGTCACGCGAAGCGTGACTGAGGGGGTGAGGCCCGCGGAGTTTTCCGACAAAGCCTCCGCAGGCTCCTTCTTCATTGTCAACGCGCGCGCGGCCACCTCCCCCATCGAGGGGGAGGTGGTTTGTATGTTCTGATCGACTCCGCTCCAGGCTAGCTACACACGCCCAACTCTCTCGCGCGCGTCCAATCGGCCTGCTCATCACCACCATTGCCGCCTGTCACTTCGATATGCAGATTGACGCCGCGCATCGTGGCGAGCGCGGTCTCGGTGCGGCCGCGGTCGGTGACGACGAGTTGGTAGCTGTTTGCGCCGACAGCGCGCCAGGTTCCGACCGTAGCACGGGGGCCGCAATCATAAATCTCGCCGCTCGGCAAGAACGCCGCATAGAGCGATTGGCCTCGATCCCACACGCCGACTATCGGCGGCGGCGCTTGCGAGCAGGCTGCGAGCACTGCAAGCGCAACGACGATGCGCCACAGCTGCGGCATCCTTGCCTCCACTTGTCGCTGCGCTCTCTGTTTCGAAAAGCGGAGCAAGCTATCACTGGCGGTGGTAGTTGACCTGCTGTCGGACGAGTTCTCCCTCATCCGTCTCGACCACGTCGCCTACCATTATCAGCTGGTTACCTTCAATCGAGGCAGCGAACTCTGCGCCGCCAAACTCTAGTGAGAGTTTACCGTCCGCCAGCAACCGCCAGCGCCCAGATGTTACGTGACTTTCTGGTGGCTGTCCGCCGCCAGCCCATTCGATTTCTTCTGTGTTGGTAACTCTTCCGTCAGCATGCAATTCAAGTACGGATGCGCCTTGCCAGAGCCGCCAGCGGCCAACAACATTAGCAACGGTCGTGGGTGTGCCATCGTAAACGAGCCTGGTTAGATTAATTCGTTGGCCATCGACTTCGAGCACGGCTCGATTCTGATCATCGACCCCATCAATAAGCCCTTCCAATTCGAAGGGCGGGTCTATCGTGACCGAATAACGACCGCCATCGAGGCGCATCCACCTGCCGTTGCTAGAAATACCCACCTCGACTGTTACCAACCCATCGCTTTGAAATTCGAAGATCAAACCACTGTCCGCGATCCATCGTCCGACGATCCGATCCTGGGCGCTCGAACCGCAGGCGGCCAGGACCGCGCCAATCACGCACAGGGCCCCAACCGTCGCAACGCGTCGTGTGGAGCTTGTCATGTCAAGCCGCCTCGGCCCGCGCCAGCAAATCCGTCGCCATGCGTCCGAGCGCGACGTAGTCGGTTTTGCCGGTGCCGAGCGCGGGGATTTCTTCCAGACACACGATGCGCTTCGGCACCGCGATGTCGGCGACGCCGTGCTCTTTGCACCAGGTGACGAAGACGCTTGAATCCGCGTCCTTCTGGTTGGTGAACAGCACCAGGCGCTCGCCTTTGCGTGTGTCCGGCATCGAGATCGCCGCGTGCATGGTGCCCGGCCAAAGCTGCTGGGCGTAACCCTCGATGGCGTTGAGCGACACCATCTCGCCGCCGATCTTGGCGAAGCGCTTTACGCGGCCGAGAATGCGGATGAAACCGTCTTCATCGACATCGACCACGTCGCCGGTATCGTGCCAACCCTGTGGCAGCAAATCAATGCCGAACGGCTTCAGCGGATCGAGATAGCCGCGCATCACGTTGGGGCCGCGCACATAGAGCTTCTGCCCACCGTCGATCCCCGGCACCGCCTCCAATTTCCACTCCAGCGCGGGCACGAACTGCCCCACCGTGCCGTAGCGGTTCTTGCCGGGTATGTTGACCGAGATCAGCGGAGAGGCTTCGGTGGCGCCATAGCCTTCCAGCAATTCCACGCCGAAGCGGCGCATGTAGAGGTCGCGGGTTTCCTGTTTGACTCGCTCGGCGCCCAACACCATCAGGCGGATGCATTTGAGGTCGTCATCGGCGGCGTTGCGCGCGTATTGCTGGGCGAAGGTGTCGGTGGCGAAGAAGACGTTCGCGCCCGTTTCCTTAATCAGCTTGGGAATTTCCTTCACTTGCGTCGGCGAGGGATAAAGGAATGTCTTGTGTCCGGTGAACAGCGGCAGCAGCACCCCGCCTAAGAGCCCAAAGCAATGGAACATCGGCAGTGGACAGAAGAAGCTCCAGTCCGGCTCGAACGGCACGTGCGAATAGCCCTGCTCGACATTGGAGACCAGATTGGCGTGCGAGAGCACCGCGCCCTTCGGCGCGCCGTAAGAGCCGGAAGTGAACAGGATGACGCCCGTGTCGTCGGGGCTTGCTTTGGCAATGAACAGACGCGGCGCCAAGGTTTTCAGCACGGCGATGATCTTGTCGCCAAAGTCGATACTTTTGCCGACATCCTCCAGATAAATGAGCTTGGCGTGCTTGGAGAGCTCGGCGGCGAGCGGCTCGAGCTTGGCCAATTGGATGAAGCGCTTGGAGGTGAGGATTTTCTTCACGCTCGCGGCTTCGCACGCCGAGCGGAGATTCATCGCGCCAGCCGTGAAGTTCAACATCGCCGGCGTGCGCCCGATCGCGTGCAATGCAAAAAAAGTAACGACGCAACCTGCGCCAGTCGGCAGCATAATGCCGGCGGTCTCGCGCCGCTTGATCAGGCCATCGAGCTTGCCCCCGAGCGCGAAGACGCGTGTGATGATGTCGTCGTAGGAGAGGGGCTTTCTCTCATGGTCCTCAAGAATCTTGAATTTGCCGCCCTTCGCGTCTCGCGCGCGAAGCAAAGCCCGAAACAAGGTGAGGCGCGTGCGCGCCAGCTCAAAGGGACGAGTGCCCATGTATTGCCGCCTCCAAGGGCCCGCCCCGCAACCGCGCGGACGTGGCGCTCCCCGTGATTATTGTTTCACGGTTGTAACAGAACCTAGCGGGGCAGAAGCGTTTGGCAAGACCGAAGCGCAACCGGCTTCGCCAATCCCGGGTATGGGCCCCGCGCTTTCGCGCATTGCCGCGGGTCGTAATTCGCCTCATGTTTATGGGCAAATGGCCACTCTCATCGATACCCGCTCCAAAGACGAAGCCGAGCGCGCCCGCCACCCGGAAAAGGAAGGCAGGCCCGACCAGATCAGCCCGCGCAAACCCGATTGGATCCGCGTCAAAGCCCCAACCAGCGCTGGCTATCATGAGACCAAGGCGCTGATGCGCGGCCTCAAGCTCACCACCGTATGCGAGGAGGCGGGCTGCCCCAATATCGGCGAATGCTGGAGCCAGAAGCACGCCACCTTCATGATCATGGGCGAGACCTGCACGCGCGCCTGCAGCTTCTGCAATGTCGCCACCGGCAAACCTTTGTCGCTCGATCCCAACGAACCCGAGAACGTCGCCCACGCCACCGCCACTATGGGCCTGAAGCATGTGGTGGTCACCTCGGTTGATCGCGACGATCTAGACGACGGCGGCGCTGAGCATTTCGTGCAAACCATCGTCGCATTGCGACGCGTGGCGCCGAACACGACCATCGAGATTCTAACGCCGGATTTTCTGCGCAAACCAGGCGCGACCGAGCGGGTGATTGACGCCGCACCTGATGTGTTCAACCATAATCTCGAAACCGTGCCCAGGCTCTATCACTCAATCCGTCCCGGCGCGCGCTATTATCAGTCATTGCGCCTGCTCGATTCAGTGAAGCAACGCGATCCCAAGCAATTCACCAAATCCGGACTGATGGTGGGCCTCGGCGAAGCGCAGGATGAAGTGTTGCAAGTGATGGACGATTTACGCGTGGCGAACGTCGATTTCCTCACCATCGGCCAATATCTGCAGCCGACTAAAAAACACGCTGCTGTCGAGCGCTACTGGACGCCAGAGGAGTTCAAGGCGCTGGAGATAATCGCTTACGCCAAGGGCTTCCTGATGGTTTCGGCCAGCCCGCTAACCCGCTCCTCGCACCACGCGGGAGAGGATTTCGCGAAGCTGAAGGCGGCGCGAGCGCGAGGGGCCAGTGATTAGCGAACCTTCTCCCCTGCGGAGAAGGTGAAGTGACCCGCACCACCCTCACCGCCGAACGCATCTTGCCCTACGCGCCAGCCGACCTATGCCGCATGGTCGGCGACGTGCGCGAATATCCGAAGTTCATTCCCTATTTGCAGAACCTGCGCATCGTGAAGGAAGAACCGAGGGAGCAGGGCGGCTGGGAAGGCATCGCCGAAGCCATCGTCGGCTGGAGGGCCATCCGCGAGCGCTTCACCACCCAAGTGTGCTGTGAACCGGCGAAGGGCGAGGTGGATGTCTCGCTCGTCAGCGGGCCGTTCCACGCGCTCGACAATCGTTGGCGCTTCGAGCCGCACGAAGGCGGCGCGCGCGTGCGCTTCTGGATATCGTATCAGTTCAAGAACCCGGTGCTGAACGCCGTGGTCGCCGCCAACAAGGACAAGGTCGCGGGGCGCATTATGAGCGCGTTCGAACGGGAGGCGCGGCGGCGATTGGGGTCAATCGAACCCTCGCCTTTTAAGAGGGGGGAGGGGGCCGGGTGAGGACGCGAATTACTTTGCGTGCCGGTGTGCGTCCGCCATTCGCGAACTGAAGGAGCGTCTTCATGGGACCACCTCCTCGAGCGCCTCCATCAGCCGCGTCACCTCTTCTTGCGACGTGTAATGCACAAAGCTCGCGCGGACCACGCCGTGATCGGGATCGACGCCCTGCGCTTCTAAGCAGCGCACGCCGTAGAAATTGCCGCCGCCGCACATGATGCCGCGCCCAGCGAGTTTGGCGGCGACTTCTTCGCCTCGCTCGCGCGTGACCAGCGCCAAAGTCGGCACACGCTCGTTCGCTTCGCGCGGGCCCAAAAGCCGCATCGAGTTTTTCTCCGACAGAAACGCAAGCAGCGGCGCCAGCAATGCCGTTTCGCGAGCGCGCATGAGGTCGTGCACCGCCTCCGCGCGCGCGACCGGCGTTAGTTCGCCCGCGCCATGGCGGGCGGCGAGCGCGTCGATGTAATCCGCAATGCCGGCGCACGCCGCGATTTGGGCGTGGTCCGGGCCCGCGGGCGTGAAGCGTTTGGTCAGCGTGCCGGAATTGAAGTAATGGCCCTGGTTGGGCAAAAGCTCGGCGAGATCACGACGGATCGTCATCACGCCTTGATGCGGCCCGTATGTCTTGTACGCGGAGAAGAGATAGATGTCGGCCCCGAGCGCGCCGATGTTGGGGAATCCGTGCGGCGCATGGCTGACGCCATCGACACACACATAAGCGCCCGCGGCGTGCGCAAGCGCCGCGATCTGATGCACCGGGTTGATCTCGGCGACGATGTTGGAGGCGTGTGGAACGCACACCAGTTTGACGCGTTCATCGAGCAACGCGGCGAGCCCTTCGATCGGCAAATGCCCAGTGTCCGGCTCGATCTTCCACTCGCGGATTTCGACTCCGCGCTCGGCGAGCCGTCGCCATGGGCCGGTATTAGCCTCGTGATCTTGATTTGTGACCACGATCGCGTCGCCCTGCTTTAACCATTGGCCGAAAGCCTGTGCGAGTACGTAGGTGTTCTGCGTGGTCGAGGGGCCGAAATGCAGTTCGTCGGCCGCCACTCCCAGAAGCGCGGCCAGCCGCGTGCGCGCTTCGTCCATCTCCTCGCCCGCGAGCCGCGACGCCTCGAAGGCGTGATAAGGCTGCACCTTGCGTTGACGATAGAAACGCATGAGGCGGGCCGCTACCTGACGGCAGGGATACGACCCGCCCGCGTTCTCGAAGAAGGCCTGGCCTGCGAGCGCGGGTTCGGCGAAAGCGGCAAACTGGGCGCGGACGAAACCGAGATCGAAATGCATACAGCTACATCAACCTGAATGGCACCGCGTACGGCGCACACGCACCGGCGGACGGTTCGCCATTGCGCGCTTGCGGTTCGCCTCGTACGCGGCTGAAAATTTCCTGCGCGGCTTCGCCGAATCCCCAGCCTGGAGGCGTCTCCGAAACCACACCGCATTGCAGGCTCAAGTCGGGGCGTACGAAACACCCCAGCATCACCTGACCCTCGATCTCTCGCTCAAGTGCCCGTTGTGGATAGAAGCGCGAAGAATTGGGCAAGGAATTCGGCACAATCGGCACGCCCGCGCCGATCTGGGGTCCCTCCGGCATCGGCGTGAGCGCGGCGAGTTCGACCTCTAGGGCGGAAAATTCCTCGCGCCACGACGAGCCCAGATAGGCGAAGGCAGCGAGGCTGCCTCTCATGCGCGCGACCACCCCGCCACACACGTTCCGGGGCGCCACGTAAGCACCGCGCACCGTGCTCGGCCGGCCTATTTCTGAGCGCGCGTCTTCCCAACGCGCTTCGACGATTCCAGCCGGGAAGTCCGCGTTGCCAAAGAAAGCGTAATAGCCGCCGATTGGCGGCAATGCGTTCCGCACCACTTGGCGCTCATTACGCCACTGCGCCTCGTACGGCCCGACCCGTGCGCGTTCCTGATCACGCCATCGGGCGAGATTGCCGACCGCAGCGCGAATGCCTTCGATCGAGTAAAGCTGCGGCAAGAGCAGCGATGGCGGGGGAGCGTCGTAGACAATACTTGGTTCGTAGGCGCCCGCCGCGGGCGTCGCGAAAGGGGGCGAAGGCGGCTGCGCCGCGCCAGGCAATGACCAGATCATTGTAAGAAACAAAACAACCCAACCGCGCCGCATCTTGCCGCTTCCCCGTTTGAGGTCCTATTTCCGCTTTTTCTTGATCGCTGAAGCTATGGACCAGATGTGGCCGAAGGGATCGCGGATCATACCGAAGCGGTCGCCCCAGAATTGGTCGGCCAGCGGCATCACCACTTTCGCTCCCGCATCGGCGGCGCGCGCCCACCACTTGTCGGCATCATCGACCTGCAGGTGGATCGACACCGTGGACGTCTTCACGCTCGGCGGTGGCGCGGTGGCGGGATCGCCGAATTCCGCGAACTCATCGGAGAGCATCAACTCGCCGCCGTTGATGAACAGCGTGGCGTGCATGACGCGTTTTTTATCCTCCGCGTCCATCAGCATGCGCACCTTGGCGCTGAACGCCTTCTTGTAAAAATCGATCGCCGCTTTAGCCCCGTTCACCTTGAGGTAGGGGGCAAGCGGGGAATATTCCTTGGCGCTGAGCTTACCGCGCTTAGTCGGCTGCTTGGGAATTTTTGGCGCCTTGGCGGCTTTCTTGGCGGCCTTTTTTCCAGCTTTCTTGGCTTTTGTGGCCATGGGGGATTCTCCTCGGACTGCGCCGAAGTGATCGCCCCGCCACCTCGCCAAGGCAAGCTGTTTTGCGACACATGACCAGATGTGAAGCGTGCGCCGAGCAGCGCGCCTAGGCCGCCTTCAAGCGCGCCCACGCCAGCGCTCCAACGCCCCATAGCCCAAGCGAGAACAGGAGCGGCATGCCGACCAGCGCCGCCGCCACGCCCGTCGCGCCGATCGCGAAACCGACCAGGCGCCGGTAGCGTTGCTTGCGCAGCAGCAGGGCGTCTGTCTGGAGGTGGTGCAGAAAGTAGCAGGGGGTCGCCATCGCGGCAGGGTAGGCGAACATGTTTGTGTCCAGCTTAAGCAACCTGGTGAACAGGCGTGAAATATCCGGACCGCCGGCTAAACGCCGGCGGTCCGAGCGTGTTTGTTACGCTTTATAATACATGTCGAACTCCACTGGGTGGGGGTGGGTTTCGAAGCGGTCTAGTTCCTCCTTCTTGAGTTCGATATAGGCGTCGATCACATCGTCGCTCATGACCCCGCCCTTCATCAGGAAGTCGCGGTCGCGGTCGAGCGCGGTAAGCGCTTCGCGCAACGAACCGCAAACGGTCGGCACGTCCTTCAGCTCTTCGGGGGGCAGGTCGTAGAGGTTCTTGTCGAGCGGCTCGCCCGGATGGATCTTCTTCTCGATGCCGTCGAGGCCCGCCATCAGCAGCGCGGTGAAAGTCAGATACATGTTCCCGGCGGGATCGGGGAAGCGCACTTCCACACGTTTGGCCTTCGAACCAGTGCCGTAAGGAATGCGGCACGAGGCGGAGCGATTGCGCGCCGAGTACGCGAGCAACACCGGTGCTTCATAGCCTGGCACCAGACGCTTGTAGGAATTGGTGGTCGAGTTGGCGAACGCGTTGATCGCCTTGGCGTGCTTGATGATGCCGCCGATGTAGAAGAGGCAGGTCTCGGAGAGATCGGCGTAGCGGTCGCCGGCAAAGAGGTTCGCGCCCTTCTTCCAGATCGATTGGTGGACGTGCATGCCCGAGCCGTTGTCCTTGAAATAAGGCTTGGGCATGAAGGTCGCCGACTTGCCGTAGGACGCGGCGACCTGGTGGATGATGTACTTGTACAAGTTCATATTGTCGGCCATGCGCGTCAGCGTATCGAACTTGAGGCCAAGTTCGTGCTGGGCGGGGGCGACTTCGTGGTGGTGCTTTTCTGGCTTAAGGCCGAGATCGCCCATCACCTGCAGCATCTCCCCGCGCATGTCCTGGAGGGAGTCGATCGGCGGAACCGGGAAATAACCGCCCTTGGGCCCGGGCCGGAAACCCGAATTCCCGCCCTCATAGGGCTTGTTGGTATTGAACGGGAGTTCCGTAGAGTCGAACGAATAGCCGGTATTGTGCGGGTCGGTGGACCAGCGCACGTCATCAAAGACGAAGAACTCGGCCTCAGGGCCAAAGTAGGCAGTATCGCCGGCGCCGGAAGATTTGACGTACGCCTCCGCCTTCTTGGCGATCGAGCGCGGGCAACGCGTATAGGGCTGCATTGTGCCGGGCTCAAGAATATCGCAGAACAAGGCCAGCGTTGTTTGCTGGTAGAACGGGTCGATATGCGCACCCATGGGATCGGGGCGCATCACCATGTCGCTTTCGTTGATCGCCTTCCAGCCCGAGATCGAAGACCCGTCAAACATCTGCCCTTCGGTGAAGGTGTCGGCCTCGATCATGCTCACGTCGAAAGTGACGTGCTGCATCTTGCCGCGTAGATCGGTGAAGCGGAAATCGACGTACTGAACTTCCTTGTCCTTGATGAGTTTCATCACTTCATCTGACATCGGTTCTTCTCCTTGGATTCTTCGGTTGAGCTACACAGCAGCCGCGCCGGTTTCCCCGGTGCGGATGCGGATGACGTTTTCAATGTTGAGCACGAAGATCTTGCCGTCGCCGATCTTGCCGGTCTTGGCGGCGCGTTGGATGGCCTCGAGCGCAGCTTCGACCTGGTCGTCATCGACGACGACCTCGATCTTCAGCTTGGGCAAGAAATCTACGACGTACTCGGCGCCGCGATAAAGTTCGGTGTGTCCTTTCTGGCGGCCAAAGCCCTTGGCCTCAAGCACGGTCATACCCTGGAGTCCGATCTCCTGGAGCGCCTCCTTGACATCGTCGAGCTTGAACGGCTTGACGATAGCTTCGATCTTTTTCATCGCGCGGTCCCATTGTTTCCGGGTGGTTCAATGGGCTCGCGGACGCGAGTCGCAAAGCCCCCTAGCTGGCTCGATGTTGGAATTGCCGACAGGCGCCTAACTTTGAGGCGCCGAAGCCTGTTCAACTGGCTGACGCCGAGCCGGCGCGACGGTAGGATCTGGGAATGACGTCTTTGTTCCTCGTCCGACATGGCGAGCCTGAATCGAGGTGGGGCGACGTAGATCCCGATCCTGGGCTGTCTGAGCGGGGCAGGGCGCAGGCTGGGGCGGCGGCCGAACTTTTGGCGGCGGCGGGAGCGGCAGCCCTGATCTCCTCTCCGATGCGCCGCTGTCGCGAGACGGCCGCACCACTGGCGGAGATGTTCTATCGCGCTCCTTCGATCGAGCCGCGGGTGAGCGAGGTGGTTGCGCCGCCGGACGTTGATGATCGCCCTGCTTGGCTGCAACGGAATTTTCCCTGGCGAACTTCGCCCAAGCAATGGAACAAGCTGCACGCGGCCCTGCATGACTGGCGCCGTCACGTTCTGGAAGCAGTGTCGAACCTCGCGGATAACACGGTGGTGTTCTCTCACTTCATCGCCATCAACGTCATCGTGGGGACGGCGTTGGGAAGCGAGGATACTATCGTCTATCGCCCCGATCATGCGTCGGTTACGCATCTTGAGGTCGATCATGGCCGTCTACGATTGGTGCGGCTGGGCGTCGAGTTGGAGGACAGCGAAGTCCTATGAGTTTTGAGATCGTCACAATTGCTCAAATGCGCGCCATCGACGCCGCAGCCGCACGCGCCGGTGTTGCAACGCGTACGCTGATGGAGAACGCCGGGCGCGCTGTGGCCGATGCGATAACGGCGCGCTTTACGCCGGGACCGACCGCGGTGCTCTGCGGTCCTGGCAATAATGGCGGCGACGGCTGGGTCGTTGCGCGTTTGTTGCGGGAACGGGGCTGGCCCGTGTGGGCGGAGGCATTGGCGCCGCAGGAAACGCTTGCCGGGGATGCAGCGGTCGCTGCGGACGCCTGGCTGGGCGAGACCAAGCGCATCGGGGCGGATGATCCGATGGCCGAATTGTTCGTGGACGCCTTGTTCGGCGCTGGGTTGTCGCGGCCTCTGGAAGGCCACGCGGCGCGGCTGGCCCAAGCGCTGCCGGCCGAACGCGTCGTCGCGATCGATGTTCCAAGCGGATTACACGGAGATATAGGGCGCGCGCAAGGCGATATCTGTTTCGGCGCGGCGCTCACGGTGACTTTCGCACGCAAGAAACCAGCGCACGTGCTCTTTCCAGGCCGGGCCTATTGCGGCGAGATCGTCGTCGCCGACATCGGTGCGCCGGCTGCGGCGATTGCGGAGCAGGCCATAGCGCTATGGGAAAACGACCCCTCGCTTTGGCTGCCGGCATGGCCGTGGCCGGGTTGGGAAACCCACAAGCATGCGCGCGGTCACGTACTGGTCGCGAGCGGGCCAGCGACCCGCACTGGCGCAGCGCGACTCGCTGCACGCGCGGCGCTACGCGTGGGCGCTGGGCTCGTGACCATAGCGGCTGCGCCGGTGGCGCTCGCCGAACACGCCGCGCAGCTCAACGCGATCATGTTGAGCGAGGCGCGCGACGAGGCGGGTTGGCTGGCTGCAATGGTGCGCAAAAGCTGCGTGGTAGTGGGGCCGGCGTTCGGAACAACCGCTCCGGCCGAACAAGCATTCGACGCCATGCTCGGCGCAAGCGACCGCCCAGCTATGGTGCTTGACGCCGACGCGCTGACGATGATCGCGCGTGGGATCGGAAGAGAGAGCTTACGCGCCGACGATGTGCTGACGCCTCATGTGGGGGAGTTTCGCCGGCTTTGTCCGGACGTGCTGGAGCAATCGCCATCGCGCATCCACGCAGCGCGCGAGGCGGCCCACCGGTTTGGCTGCACAGTGCTGCTAAAGGGGGCCGACACGGTGGTCGCCGCCGCCAATGGACGCGCAATCGTCAACACGACGGGTACGCCATTCCTGGCCACCGCCGGCGCCGGCGACGTGCTCGCGGGAATTATCGCGGGCGTTCTCGCCCAGGGCGCGCCAAGCTTCGAAGCCTCCGCCACGGGCGCGTGGCTTCATGGCAAGGCCGGCGAAGCGCTTGGCATTGGTCTCATTTCAGAAGACTTGCCGGAGAATTTGCCGCTTGTTCTCAAAACCTTGGGGCGCCGCGAGCCAGGATGCTGTTAATTGCCCAAACCCCCTGTTTTTGCGAGCGGATTTGAGTTAGCACACAGAGAGCAGCGCTCGCGAGGAGGGGTCGAACATGCAATGGTGGTGGTGGATTATCCCAGGAGCAGTGGGCGTTATTGGCTTGGCCATCGTGCTCAGCGGCGTCGGCTGGATGTTCCGCGGGCGCCCGTTCAAAGGCGGGCGCGGCGTTATTGGCGGCGGGTTTCTGATGGCGATCGGCGCCGTCGTTGCGCTGGTCGGATTGAATATCCAAACCTATAATCGCCTGAGCACGGAGTATCCTGTCGCCAAGATCAGCTTGGAGCGGACCGGAGATCGCGTGTTCATGGCCAGCGTGACCGAACTGAACAAGGATGGCGACGCTTTGGGGCCGCCGCAGCGTTATGAACTCACAGGCAACGAAGTGCAGCTGGACGCGCGCGTGATCAGCTGGAAACCTTGGGCCACTGTTCTGGGGTTCGATGCGCGCTATGAGTTGCAACATATTTGGGGACGAACGGTCGCCGAGAACGAACCTTTGTCAGCCGAAGGTGAACGCCTGATCGTGAAGGATCGGATGGGAATCAACATTACCTCCGTCGGCCAGATGCTGGGGGGATTGTCGCCGGTCAACGTGGTGCAACACAATTTCGGTAGCGCGGTTTACATGCCGATGGCCGACAACGCTGAGTACTTCGTTTGCATCACCAAGGATGCGCTGATTGCCGATCCAGCCAACGGCGAGGCGCGTGGCGCTATCGAGGTGTGGCTGACGCGGAGCGGTGCGACCGTAGATTTGCTGTCCGATCGCCCGAGCTGCCCGCCGAACGCGCAATCAGGAGACTGACGGCGAGGAGCTGCGGACGCCGGTGGGCGGACGCATGCCGGACAGGCCAAATGCGCGAGATACTTTGGTGCGGACGGCGGGAGTCGAACCCGCACGCCGTGAGGCGCTGGAACCTAAATCCAGTGCGTCTGCCAGTTCCGCCACGTCCGCTCGAGGCGCTAGTTTAGGGGCGCGCGCGCGCCG
>JBEBIU010000070.1:0-15438 GCA_040080225.1 Terricaulis sp. | reverse complement strand
CATTGGAGCTGGGCTTGAACTATGCGCTAGAACGCAAGCAATTCGGCCAAGAGATATTCGCTTTCCCACGCGTCTCCAACAAGCTCGCGATGATGGCGGCGGAAATCATGGCGGCCCGTCAGATCACGTATTTTGCGGCGCGCCGCAAGGATTCAGGCAAACGCTGCGATTTGGAAGCGGGTATGGCCAAGCTGTTGGCGGCGCGCGTCGCTTGGGCCGCCGCCGATAACGCGCTGCAAATCCACGGCGGCAACGGCTTTGCGCTCGAATACCCGATCAGCCGGGTGCTCTGCGACGCGCGCATCCTCAATATCTTCGAAGGCGCTGGCGAAATTCAGGCGCAGGTGATCGGGCGCAGACTTCTGGAGGAGGGGCGAAATTGATGCGAGCAGGATTGCAGGTGCGAGGACACAAATTGCGCTGGGCGCCGATCATGGCGTTTTTTGGCGCGATGGCGCTCGCGGCGTGCGGCGAGCCCGCGCCAAACCCCTATCCCGCCGAAGCGCGCGCGCATTTCGAGTCCACCTGCCCGCCCGCGAGCGCGGCGTGCGCGTGCACTTGGGACAAGATCACCCGTAGCATGACTTACGAGGAATACGAGGCCGCGCTCGTCCGCATGCGCGAGCGCGGCAACATGGATCCGCGTGTCACCCGCGCCCGCGGTGCGTGCCTGGAGCAGCATCCGAGCTAGCGTGCAATCCATAGGAGCGCGGGTCCTCCGATCCGCATGGCGCGTGGAAAGAACTTGCGGACCTGAAGGTCCGCGTTGCTATTCGGATCACGACGGCCGCCGGCTCTGTAACGCCGCGAATAGGGTGCCGTCGTCCAGGAGATCGAGTTCGCCGCCGACTGGCACGCCGTGTGAGAGCCGGCTGATGGTGAGATCGATCGAACCCAGGCGCTCGGCCAGATAGTGCGCGGTGGTTTGGCCATCCACAGTGGCTGCGAGTGCGAGGATCACTTCGCGCACGCCCGGCGCGGAAGCGCGCTCGATCAGCTTGGGAATGCGCAGATCCTCGGGTCGCACGCCGTCGAGCGCCGAGAGCACGCCGCCCAGCACGTGATAGCGCCCCTTGAACGCGCCGGCGCGCTCCAGCGCCCACACATCGCCGACTTCGGCGACTACGCAGATGACACCATCGTCGCGATCTATCGCCGAACACAGCGCGCACGGGTCCTGCGTATCAAGCGCGCCGCAATTCGAGCACGCACGCACTTTCTCCGCCGCGTCCGCAAGCGCGGTCGCAAGCGGGACCATGAGCTGGTCTTTCTTCTTTAGCAGCTGCAACGCCGCCCGCCGCGCCGAGCGCGGACCAAGGCCTGGCACTTTCGCCAGGAGCGCGATCAGCGCCTCGATCTCGGGGGCTGCGGTGGCGGAGCGTTTCATACCGTTGACGCTGGGCGAGAGTACCCGCCTTGTCCAAACGCTCCGTCATTCCGGGGCCCGCGAAGTGAGAACCCGGAACCCAGGAGATCGAACGGCGCGACGTTTGTTCCTGGATCCCGGATCGCGCTCCGCGCGTCCGGGATGACGGAAGAGAATGAAACGCCGAAAGACGACATGCTGCCCCTGGTTAGCTTGTTTCCACGCCTAAAACGGCATCTTGAACCCAGGCAGAATCCCCAGGCCCCCGCTCAAGCCCTTCATCTCCTCGTTCTGCGCATCTTCCAGCTTCCGCCGCGCATCGTCATGCGCCGCCTTGATCAGGTCTTCGAGAACTTCGCGTTCATCGGGCGCCATGAGCGAGGGATCTATGTTGAGCCCCAACAGCGCGCTCTTGCCATTGAGGCGCAGCTTCACCATGCCGCCGCCGGCCGTGCCTTCGACTTCCATGGCTTCGAGTTTCTTCTGCGCATCGTTGAGCTTGGCCTGCATCTGCTGGGCCTGGCGCATGAGCTGAGAGATGTCTTTCATCGGTCGGCGTCCTTCTTGCGCGCGCGAAAAGCGTCTGAAGATATCATTAGTCAGCGCTCTCGACGAGAGAAACGCTGCCAGATGAGGCGGAATCAAGCGCAATGAGCAGGCGCGGAACCAGCGCCGCCAAATCGGGCAAGCGATTGGTTTTGGCCTTCAGTACGATGACTGCGATTTCAAGGGCGGGGAGGTTCTGCTGGAACGCCAAATTTCGGTCCACGGTGACGAAGGCGTCGAAGTGTGCCGAAGCAAGCGCCAGCAATTTGCCGTTCTTTAGCCCGGTCCAACCCATTTGACGCGCTGACTTCACATCGTGATTCAAGATGAGGCGCGAAAGACGCCAATCGACACATTCATCCAGATAAACCCTCACGACAGCGTGGCTACCAAGCGATCCTTGGCGCTCTCCAAGAAGGCGACAACCTGCTCGCGCTTCACTGACGGATAGCCTGCGAGAAACTCGTCGATGGTGTCGCCGGCCTCCAAATGGTCAAGCAGGGTCTGCAACGGCACTCGCGTGCCCGTAAACACAGCGGCGCCGCCCATGACCTCAGGGTCGCGTGAGATAGGCGATTGCGTCATGTTTTCCACATTACCTGTGAGCACCGCCGCTCGCAATGCTCATCGGTCGGCTTCCTTCTTGCGCGCGCCGGACGGCGTAGACTTGCTCTGTTGTGGCATGACGACCACGTCGCCGCCGCCTTCGGCGACAGGCTCGCGCACGGCGGCGATCTCAGCGCCCGGGAACGCCTTCAGCGCTTCGGCGACGAAAGGTTGGCGTTTCAGCTCCTCCAGCGCGCGCGCTTCCTCGCGCTTGCGCCGTTCAGCGAGGCTTTCAACCGGGACGGCCGCCTCCTCGGTTGAACGGATGCGCCATTCGAACGGCGTCCTCTCCTCCAGAAACGCCTTGAGCCGTCGCACCAGATCGCGCGGCTGATCGGCGTTCGCGACGAAGACGATCTCGCCCTGCGGCGAGAAGCGTACGATCTTCATACGGTCGAGCGCGATTTCGAGTTCGATGTCGCGTTCTGCGGCGACCGCCGCGGTGATTGCCTCGAAGGATGGGAACGTGGGCGCGGCCTCTTGGACCGCCGGCGCCTCGCTGGCGTCAGCGCGGACGCCGCCAGAGGTTGGCATGCTTTCGCCGGCGGGGACGCCGGCGGTCCAAGAAGGAGCGCCGTCGCGGAGCAGGCGCGCTGCTTCCTCGGGCGGCGGCAGTTTTTGCGCCGCGCAAAGCCGCACCAATGCCATCTCCAACGCCGCAATCGGATCGGGCGCCTTGCCCGCTTCCTCCAGCGCCTTGAGCAGCATTTGCCATATCCGTGAGAGCTGCGCCGGCGACAAGTTCGACGCCAGTCCGCGCACGCGCGACGCCCAATCGGCGCCGCCAATGATGCGCGCTTCAGCGCCAAGCGCTTGTGCGCGCGCCGCTTCGTGGCCGATGTCGAGCAGATCGCGCAAGATGAGCGATGGATCTGCGCCGGAATCGTATTGGCTGCGCGCTTCAAGCAAAGCCGTCTTGGCGTCGCCATTTGCGATCGCGTCGAACAGATCGAGCGTGCGTCCGCGATCAGCCAGGCCAAGCATTTCACGAATGTCGACGGCGCTGACGCTTGCGCCCGGCTTCTGCACCAGCGCCTGATCCAGCAGCGAAAGCCCATCGCGCGCCGAGCCCTCCGCCGCGCGCGCGATCAGGGCGATGCCATCGGCATCGACCTTTACGCCTTCCTTGACGCAGATTGCGCTCAAATGCGTCGCCAAACGCTCGCTGTCTATGCGTTTCAGGTCAAAGCGCTGGCACCGCGACAGCACCGTCACCGGCACTTTGCGGATTTCAGTGGTGGCGAAGATGAACTTCACGTGTGGCGGCGGTTCCTCCAGTGTCTTCAACAAGCCGTTGAAGGCCTGCGTCGAGAGCATGTGCACTTCGTCGATGATGTAGAGCTTGTAGCGCGCCATCACCGGGGCGTAGCGCACCGAGTCGAGGATCTCGCGGATGTCGCCAATGCCAGTGCGGGAGGCGGCGTCCATCTCGAACACGTCGGGGTGGCGGCTTTCCTGAATCGCCTGGCAATGCTCGCCGGGCGGATCGAGTTCGATGTGAGGTCGGTCAATCTCGCCGCGTTTATAGTTGAGCGCCCGAGCCAGCAGGCGGGCGGTGGTGGTTTTGCCGACCCCGCGCACCCCGGTCAGCATGGTGGCGTGGGCGATGCGGTTCAGCGCGAACGAATTGGCGATGGTGCGCACCATCGCCTCCTGGCCGATCAGGTCGGCGAAGGTGCGCGGCCGGTACTTGCGCGCCAGCACGAGGTAGCTGGCGCCGGGGGCGGGCTCGCCGAACAGGGAGGTTTCCTCGGCCAAATTCTATTCCGCTGCGTGGCCAGTGGCATCCCGCGCCCGCCGCGTAGCGGCGCGATCAGCCATCCAGTCTTGGATGAACGCGCCAGCGAGAAGACCCGCAGCGGACAGGAACGCCAGTATTAGGGTATCCCAGGGTTCGCCAATCATATCATCCTCGTTGGGCAATATAGCGCAGATAGCCTCCGGCGGCGAGGTGCAGGATGATCGCGGTCGAGCACAACAATAGCCGCACCCAGACAGGGAGTCGCTCATCAGCAATGGTCGTGAGGATCGGGCCGAATAACCCTGTAACAAACAATGTGATGGCGATGGCGTTCAGCGCCGTACAGGTGAGCTTGATCTGCTCCCTCTTTACCTCCGCAGTTTCCGGGGGAGGCGGCCAAACCCGTAGGGGAGGCGATTCGCGCATTGGTTAGCCTATCGCCTGTCTGCGCCAGCCGGGGAGCATGGCGGACGCGACACACAGGCCCGGCCCCCAATTCATAGCTCATTAGTAAAACATCGCGGCAGAAACTGCGTTCCGCGAGCTGTGGGCGCCCTGGCATTGGCCGGACATTTACCGATTTGCGTCATAACTCTGCATTCGTTGCCCGTCCGGGGGCGCAGGATTGCGAGCGCCATGGACCCGTCAGAGCGGCTGCGGTTGACCTGGGTATTGACCATCCGCCGGTTCGTGGAGGTCGCCTGGGCTGGGCACGGCGTTGCTCGCTATGTCTCGGTGCTGTGCGTCCCGCTGCTGGTGGCGATCACGATTCCGGGCTGGTGGTGGGTCGGCTGCCTGGCGGGGACTGCGGCCGGAATCGGCTTGGACCGCTATTCCCGCCGGCATTTCACCAGGCTCGCCGACCAACTGGAGCGATTCAACGAAACCGAATTGCGCGGGCTCATGGGCCGCCATGTCGGCGTGCTTTCGGCGCTGCTGACCTGCTATTGCGCCCCGTACGCGGTGTTGGCCTTGGCGCCGGCGCCGGGGCCCGTGATCGGGCTGCTGTTCTGCGCAGCGTCAGCCATCGTCATCACCTCGCTGCATGTGATGACGCGCACCATGATCTATTTTACCATTCCAGCCGTGGCGGCGGGTATTATCGCGAGCGCCGCCGCGCTCCATCCTGGGTGGCAGGGTTATGTGCTGGCGCTGCTGGGCGGGTTCGTGGTGGTGAACGCGCTGGTTACCGCGCGCGCGGGCGCTGGGAGCTTTGGCGATCTGATCGCAGCGCGGCTCAGCGCCGAACAGGCCGCCGACGTGCTGGAGCGCCGGGTCGCGGAGCGCACTGCCGAGCTTGTGGAAGCCACCCGCGTCGCCGAAGCCGCCAACAAAGCCAAATCCGCGTTCCTGGCCAATATGAGTCACGAATTGCGCACGCCGCTGAATGCGGTGATCGGGTATTCTGAAATCATCTGCGAGGATTTCGCCGCTGGGGAGACTGAGGATTGCTCCAGGCACGCCGACAAAATCCGCGCCTCCGCTTTGCATTTGTTGGGCTTGATCGCCGACATCCTGGATATCTCGAAGGCGGAGGCTGACAAGCTCATCCTCTCGCCGGAAGACATCGACGCGAGCGTCCTGGCGCGTGAGACTCTGGAGGCGATCGCTCCGTTGGCGGCGAAAAACCGAACAGCGGTCGATCTTGTGGTGGAGCCCGGCGTTTCCGCGATGCACGCCGATCCATTGCGGGTGCGGCAATGCCTGATGAACCTGCTGTCGAACGCGGCGAAATTCACCAGCGATGGCCGCATACTAGTTTACCTGAGGCGCTGCGATTTCGACGGCGCCGAGGCAATCTCGTTCGCCGTGCGCGATTCGGGCGTCGGCATTAGCGCCGATGATCTAGGCCACCTTTTTCAGCCCTTCGCACAGGCCGACGTTTCCACCACCCGCCGCTTTGGCGGCGCTGGGCTCGGACTGGCTATTACGCGCCAATTGGCGCGCCTCATGGGCGGGGATGTTCACGCCGAAAGCGAGTTCGGGCGCGGTTCGACGTTCACACTGATCGTGCCGCTCGCGCCCGTCGCGCCGGCTGCCGTTGCAAGCGCGGAGCGCGCCGCCGCGTGAATCCTGGGCGAAAGTGCAGACAGAACGGCGACCCGTAGCAACCCGTTACGGCTGCTTCCTTCCGGACCTGACCGGGTTGGCGGGGCGACCCGATCACAGCCGGGCTGACTCCGCCGCGTCGCTTGTTCGCGCAAATCAGGCTGAAGGCGGAGGTTCGCCTCGCGCACTGAGCATGCGCCGGACCGCGAGTCGCAACGGCGGAAGATGGGCTTGCGTGATCGCCCAGATCGCGGCGCGGTCAATGGTCTGATAGCCATGCGCAATGCGATTGCGTAGCGCGATCACTTGCGGCCATGGAATTTCCGGCGCCTCGCTTATGGCCTCGGCACCCAGAGTTCGCGCCGACTCCCCGACCACAATCAGGTACATCGCTACGGCTGCGCTGGTCCGGCTGTCTTGTAAGAATGATTGCTCGTCAAGGCTGGCGATAAAGCTCTCAATGTAACGGATCGCTGTTTCGATTTCGAGCAGGAGCGCGGCGTCGCGATCACGCATCGATTGCTTCGGCGAGTGCGTGACGGCGAACGATGCGGTTTGTGAGCGCGGTGTCTGTGACCATTTGAACTTTGGCCCCTAGCTTGTCGCCGAGTTCTTCCTCGATGCGAAAATGTTCGAGGCCCAGCGCTTTGGTTAATTCGACGAGCAAGTCGATGTCGCTGTCAGGCCGAGCGTCGTCGCGGGCGTAGGATCCGAACAGCCGCACCCTCGCTATCCCTCGCTCATTGAGCCAGGGCTTCAAGTCGCGGAGCTTGGCAAGCACTTCGTCGCGGGTCATGCGGCCACCTTACCATAGCAAGTGTCAGCGTGCAGCGGCTGTCGGCAAAGGCCAAGGTGCAGACAGGACGGCGACCCGTACGCAACCCGTTACGGCTGCTTCCTTCCGGACCTGACCGGGTTGGCGGGGCGGCCGTCCGCCGCCTGCCTGCGGGGCGTATATCGCTGCATCGGCGTGCTCCTGCAAGCCTACCGGCGCACCAGGTCAAAGCCGGCCGCAGCGAACGCCAGACCGAACAACAACCCAGCCGCCAGGAAGCCGTAATCCGGCGCGGGCGCCGGCAGCATGCCCAGCACGCCGACCGAGAGGACGCGGCCGAACCAGAGTAGCGGCGGCGCCAACGGCCGCTCTCCCGCGCGCAGCCAGGCGAGCGAGAAGCCCACCAGCGAAATAGCCAGCGCCGCGGCGCCTTGCTCGTAGGTGGAAAATCCGAATACATCCTTGTCCGGCCCGCCGATGAAGGAGAGCGACGCCATCGCCAGAGCGAAACCGGCAAGCCCCAGGAAACCCAGTTTCTCGGCGCGGGCGAGGTACACGCCGATGAGGCCCAGCGTCAGCGCCATGTCGATGATGGTCCACAGCCATTCCTGGGCGAGTGTGTCCAGCTCAAGCGGCAACACCGACACGACCCGCATCAGCCCGCCCACGAGCGCCGCTGCTCCGGAAAGCTTGAACAATATCCGTGTGTTCATCGGGTGCGCTCGCTTCCTTGACGCCGTGGCCGGCGCTTAATACCTCAAGGCCATGGCGCTTCGCACCATCATTACCGCCCCGGACCTCCGGTTGAAGCAGAAATCCAGGCCCGTGGAAGGCCCGGTCACCGACTCCCACCGCGCGCTCATGGATGACATGCTGGAGACCATGTACGCCGCCCCCGGCATCGGCCTCGCCGCCATCCAGATCGGAGAGCCCGTGCGGATCATCGTCATGGACCTGGCCAAGGACGAGGATTCCAAGGCCCCGCGTTTTTTCGTCAACCCCGAAATCCTATGGAAATCGGAGGAGACAGCGCCTTACGAAGAAGGCTGCCTCTCGGTGCCGGACATCTATGACGAAGTGGAGCGTCCGGCGCGTGTGCGGCTGCGATATCTCGACTATCACGGCGTGGCGATCGAAGAAGCGGCGGAGGGCGTGTTCGCGGTGTGCATCCAGCACGAAATGGATCACCTCGAAGGCGTGTTGTTCATCGACCACCTCTCGCGCCTCAAGCGCGAAAACGCGCTGCGCAAGCTGAAGAAGGCGCGCAGGGACGCGGCGCTTTAAGTAAAAAGAGCTGGCTTCCAGCCGGCGCTCCGGTCAGTTAACGTGCCGCCATGGCGGACGTCTTTCTTTCCTATCGCAACACGGTGGAGCGGCGCGCGTTCGTGAAGCGGCTGGCGCTGCTGCTGCGGGCGCACGAGATCAGCGTCTGGTGGGATTACGGGCTGGAGGCGGGCGAGAGCTACCGGGCCCAGATCACCGACGAATTATCGCGCGCGCGCCTGGTTGCGCCGCTCTGGTGCGCTGAAAGCATCGTTTCGAAATGGGTGGCGATGGAGGCCGAGCTTGGCAAGGACAAGCTGGTCCCCGCGCGCCTACAAAAAGTGGTCCCCCCGGAAGCGTTCGAGGCGATCCAGGCGGCGGACTTGATCGGCTGGGACGGCTCAGTGCAGCATCCGCGCGTGCTGGCTTATGTCGGCAAGATTTGCGAACGGCTGGGCAAGCCGAGCCGCGCGCCGATCGACATGATGGAGGAGCTGAGCGAATTGCGTGCGCTCGCGCCGTTGCCGGAGATTGCGTCGCAATCGTTAGCTGCAGCGGCTTCGGCGGGCCTGGACTTCGTACTCGCCGATCTCCGCGCCACCTGGACCGCCTTCGCCAACAGAGACGACAGCGGCGCGGCGGAGCGTTTCCTGGCGCGGGTGCGCGGCACCGCGCCCGGCTCGGGGCTTGAGTTCGAGATCGAGGAGCACCTCGAAGCTTTGCGCGCCGAGGCGGGGCGGCGCGAGGCCGCGCAGCGCGCCAGCGCCGAAGCAGCCCGGCGCGAGGCCGAGGCCAAAGCTGCACGCGGCGCCGAGGAAACCCGCCGGCGCACGCCGGGCGCCGAGTTTCGCGATGGCGAGGGTCTGCCGCTGCTGGTGACAATCCAGCCGGGCAAATTCACGATGGGCTCGCCGCCGAACGAGAAGGATCGCTTCGACGACGAGGGCCCGCAGCGCGAGGTGCGGATCGAGTACCCGCTGGCGGTAGGCAAGTTTCCGGTGACGGTGGGTGAATGGAAGAAATTCATCGCCGCGACCGGGCACGACACTGGAAGCAGCGCATACATCTGGGACGGCAAGGAATGGAAGGACACGCCGGGGCGCGGTTGGGCGTCGCCAGGCTTTCCACACGATGACGGCCATCCGGTAACCTGCGTTAATTGGAACGATTCAGAAGCCTTCACTGCGTGGATCGCGAAGCTCACGGGCCAGAACTATCGGCTGCTCAGCGAAGCGGAATGGGAATATGCCTGCCGCGCTGGGACAACATCGCGCTATGCCTGCGGCGATCAAATCACCAGCGCGCAGGCGAACTTCAACCAAGACAAAGGCGGCACGACGCCCGTGGGCGCCTATCCGGCCAACAAATTTGGCCTGCACGACATGCACGGCAATGTCTGGGAATGGGTGCGGGATTTCTATGCTGGTAGCTATGCGGGCTTGCCAAGCGATGGTTCCGCAAACGAAACAAAAAGCTCGAACCGCGTGTACCGCGGAGGGAGTTGGTACGACGGTCCGCAGGGCCTCCGCTCCGCCAAACGGGTCAGGAGCGCGCCAATGGGCCGGGTCAACGATCTGGGTTTCCGCCTTGCACGGACCATTTAATTGTTGATTGTTAACTTGTTTACATGATGCAAAAAATTGCTGGAAAATTGAGCGCTGGGAAAGCCATCGCCGAAGAACTGTTTCAGTTTGTCGTGTGGCTGACGGACAAGGTCGAGAAATTCCCGAAGTCGCACAAATTTTCAATTGGCGACAGAATTCAGACTCAGAGCCTTGAATTGTTGGAATTGGTGATTGAGGCGACCTACACCAAGGACCGGGCCGCGTTGCTCCGTCGCGCGCAATTGCGCGTTGAACAAATGCGGTTCTTGTTTCGGCTTTGCGACGAGGTGAAGCTGCTAAATCATACCGCTTACGAACACGCGGCTCGCAGTCTGGATTCCATCGGGCGCGGAATCGGCGGATGGCTGAAGGCTCATCATGCCCAAGCGACACGACAGCCTGTTCGGCCAGATCGCGACATTCCAAGCGCTGCGGGCGGGGGCGCGCAAGGCGATCCGCGGTAAGCGCAAAAAGCCCGGCGCCTCGGCGTTTCAGTTCGGCTTAGAGCGCGAATTGCTGCGCCTAGAGCGCGAATTGCAGGATGGAACCTACAAGCCGGGTCGTTACATCGAGATCGAGCTGAAATCGCCGAAAAAGCGGCTGGTCTCTGCCGCGCCGTTTCGCGATCGCGTGGTGCATCATGCCTTGGTAAACGTGGTCGGGCCGATTTTCGAGCACGGTTTCATTGGCAACACTTTCGCCAACCGCATCGGCAAGGGTTCGCACAAGGCGATAGAGAAGTTCGAATATTATCGCGATCGCCACGCCCACGTGCTGCGCTGCGACATCTACCGCTATTTCCCGAGCATCGATCACGCCATCATCAAGAACGATCTGCGCCGGCGCCTTTCGTGCGAGCGAACGCTGTGGCTGCTCGACACCATCATCGACGGCTCGAACCCGCAGGAACCCGTGCATCTGCATTTCCCCGGCGACGATCTGCTCTCACCCTTAGAGCGCCGGCGCGGCCTGCCCATCGGTAATCTCACCAGCCAATTCCTTGCCAACCTCTATCTCGATCCTTTGGATCATTTTTGCACCGAAGTGCTGGTCGCGCCCTATGTGCGCTACGTGGACGATTTCGCGCTGTTCCATGACGATCCAGGCGTGCTCAGTGAGTGGCGGAAGCGCGTCGATCGCTTCTTGCAGGGCCGTCGGCTGAAGAACCATCCGCGCAAATCGTTCGTCGCAGCAACCTCCGCGCCCGCCGAATTTCTCGGCTTCGTACTGCACGAAGGCGGCAAACGTGCGCTCGACGATGGCAACGTTCGCCGCTTCAAGGGCCGCCTGCGCGGCATGCTCGCCGCCGTGCGCGCCGGTACGCTTTCGCGCGGTGATGCAAAGATGCGAATTGACGCCTGGGCGGCGCATGCCGATCATGCGCATGCACGTGGGATGAAGCGTGCGATTCTCGGCCGCGCCGCGAAAGCGCTGCGGTCGGGACCTGAACGGTCCTTTGCTCGAACCGCGTGAACCGCGGAGGGAGTTGGAACAACAATCCGCAGAACCTCCGCTCCGCCAAACGGAACAGGAACACGCCAATGAACCGGAACAACAATCTGGGTTTCCGCCTTGCACGCACGCCCGCAACGCCCGAGTCTGGGGGATCAAGGTTCCCCGGAGTGTGCAAAAGGGCGTCCAGGACTGGTCATGATGAGCGGCGGCTGCGTCCGTCACCGCCCTCCGTCTTGCCGGACAGCTCTTGGTCGAAAGAGTGAGCCGGGACGGGGGGCGGGGTGGCGGGGGCAAGAAACCCTCCGTCAATCTGGGGCGCCGTGGGCGAACACTGGCTTGAGGAACAGCACTTTCGCCGCGCCATACTCGCGCTCGTCCAGCGAAGCGTAGCCCGCAATTTGCGGATTTTCGTCGGCGGCGCACTCGAAGACGATCAGCGCTTCAGCGTCGATCCAGCCGCCAGGGACAAGTTGAGCGAGCGCCGCTTCGCCGAGGCCTTTGCGATAGGGCGGGTCCATGAACACGAGGTCGAACGGTTCGCCCAGGCCCGCGGGTTTCTGGCCGAGATCGGTCGCGTCGCGGCGATGAATGCGGGTCTCACCGAACAGCCCGAGCGCCTCGATATTGTCGCGCAACGCCCCGCGCGCGGCGGCGTCGGTCTCCACGAACAGCGCAAATTCCGCCCCGCGTGAGATCGCCTCGAAACCGAGCGCGCCCGAGCCGGCGAAGAGGTCGAGCACCCGCCTGCCTTCAAGTCCGGACGACCAGGGAGCGTGCGCGAGGATGTTGAACAGTGCTTCGCGGGCGCGGTCGGCAGTGGGGCGGGTGTCGCGCCCGGCGGGAGCGGCGATTGCGCGGCCCCTGAACCTGCCTCCAACAATGCGCATAAGCAGGCCCTTCCATAGCCGGCGGCGAACGCCATATGTCGCTGGGCGTCAGGGCCCCCGTCGCTGGGAGCTTGACCCGCGAGCGCGTCCCGTGAACAAGGGCGCCCGCCATTTGGGGAGCAAAGCCGCGTGGATTTCAATATCTCAGAATTCTCGGCGTTGTTCCAAGTCATCCTGATCGATCTGGCCCTCGCGGGCGACAACGCCATAGCCGTCGGATTGGCTGCTTCGGCCCTTCCCCAGGTGCAGCAGCGCCGGGCGATCTTCTGGGGCGTCATGCTGGCGCTGGTGTTGCGGATCGCCTTCTCGCTGCTGGCGATTTTGGGGTTCCAGAACATACCAGGCCTGATGTTGGCGGGCGGCCTGCTGCTGTTTTGGGTGGCCTGGCGGATGTGGGCCGACCTTAAGGCCCACCGCCCTGTAACTGTGCTCGATCCGGTGACCGGCGAGCATGCGGCGGAGGCCATCGCTTCTGGAGGCAAGGCGCCATCAACGTTCGGGCGTGCGCTGCTCACGATCATCATAGCTGACGTTTCCATGTCGCTCGACAATGTGCTCGCGGTTGCGGGCGTAGCCATGCATCACCCTTACATCATGGCGTTTGGCCTAGTGCTCTCAGTGGTGCTGATGGGTGTCGCCGCCTCGGTTATCGCTCGCGTGATCGAGCGCTTCCAATGGATCGCGATCATCGGGATCGTCATTATCCTCTTCGCGGGCGTGCGCATGGTTTGGCACGACGCTACCTGCCTCTCCGGCGGCGCCATTATGGAAATTCCGTCCTGGCTTGGCGGCGGCGCATGCCTCGTGGGCGGGCTGGGTCACTGATTTCCCAAATGCTGCTTCAGCAGGCGTGACGGAATTTCTTCCACTTCCCCTGGCGCCAGCGTCCCTAGGTTGATTGGCCCGTAGGCGACGCGAATGAGCCGGTTCACCTTGAGTCCGATCGCCTCCAGCACGCGGCGGATTTCGCGGTTCTTGCCTTCGGCGATCGCGACATTGATCCAGGAATTCGCGCCTTGGCCGCGTTCGAGCTTGGCCTCGATGGGCCCATAGCGAACGCCTTCGACGGTGATCCCGCTGCTCAGCGCATCGAGTTCCGGTTGGGCCACCCGTCCAAACGCACGCGCCCGGTAGCGCCTGATCCAGCCATTGGCGGGCAGCTCCAGGCGCCGCGCCAGCGCGCCGTCATTAGTAAGGAGCAGCAGTCCCTCGGAGGTAAGATCGAGCCGCCCGATCGAGATCACACGCGGCAGGCCGGGGGGCAAATGCTCGAACACGGTCGCCCGTCCAGCCGGATCGCGGTGCGTGGTCACCAGGCCCGAAGGCTTGTGGTAGCGCCAGAGCCGCATCGGCTCGGCGGCGCCTATCGAGCGCCCGTCCACGCTCACCCGGTCCCCCGGATTGACCTTGATCGCGGGCGTGTCCAGCACTTTGCCGTTGAGCTTTACCCGACCTTCCTCGATCAATCGCTCGGCGTCGCGGCGCGAACAGACGCCCGCGCGCGCCAAGAATTTGGCGATGCGTTCGCCCTCGGGGTTGGAAGGGGGAGGTGAAGGAGGCATGGCCGCGATGGTCTACCGATATGTATCGCCGGCATGGCGCTTGGCGTCGCGCTTCGACAACCCCGGCTCAAGTCCGGGGGTGACGCCGTCCTGCGTCAGCCTGAGCTTGTCGAAGGCCGCATCATGCCGGCGAGGGCGCCGGCGGTCCATAGTCGCGTGTGATCAACCATGAACGATGAAGCACATATGGCCCGCGCGCTGGAATTGGCGCGCGCGGCCGCATCAGCTGGCGAAGCGCCGATCGGCTGCGTCATCGTGGACGCAAACGGAACCATGCTTGCCGAAGGCGCCAACGCCCCGATCGGCGCACACGACCCGACCGCTCACGCCGAAATCATGGCGCTGCGCAAGGCCGCCGCCGCGCTTGGCAATTATAGGCTGAAACCGGGGCTCACCCTCTACGTCACGCTGGAACCGTGCGCTATGTGCGCGGGGGCGATCTCTCAGGCCAGGATCGAGCGCCTAGTCTATGGCGCCAGCGATCCCAAGGGCGGGGGCGTGGAGCACGGCGCGAGGGTATTCGAGCACCCGACCTGCCACTGGAAGCCGCAAGTCGCGGGTGGAGTATTGGCTGACGAAAGCGCGGCGATGCTGCGTGAGTTTTTCCGCGTTAGGCGTTAGCCGCCGCCAGCTTTTCGCGCGCTTGCCGGCAATCGAGGGCCATTTGCGTCTTGAGCGCTTCGACGTCGTCGAACTTCGTCTCATCGCGCAGATAGGCGATGAGCGAGACCTCAATCGTCTCCCCGTAGATGTCGCGGTCGAAATCGAAAATATGAACTTCGAGGATCGGCGCTGGCAGCCCGCCGAGCGTCGGATTGATCCCTACGCTGGCGACGCCGTCGTGAACCTGGCCTTCGACAAGCGCGCGCACGGCGTAGATGCCCAGTCTCGGTCGCACATAATCGCCGAGCGCAAGGTTAGCGGTTGGAAAACCGAAGCCGCGGCCGCGCGCGAAGCCGGGCGCCACCTCGCCTTCAATCGCCCACGGGCGGGCGAGCATCCCGCCGGCAAGCGAAACGTCGCCGGCGGCGATCGCCGCGCGAATAGCGGAGGAGGAAAATTTGACCCCCGCGGTTTCGAGCGGCGCTATGGCGGTGACCCCAAAGCCAATCTCGCCGCCGAGCCGCGCAAGCTCTGCAGCGTCGCTCATGCGCTTTTCGCCGAAACGAAAATCGCCGCCAACGCAAACGTGCGCTGCGCCAATCTGGTTAACCAAAACTTGTTCGGCGAAGGCGCGCCCGCTCAACGCGGCGAGCGCTGCGTCGAACGTGATGACGATGATGTCTTCGGCGCCCGAGGCACGCAATGCGCGCGCTCGCTGCGCCGACGATTGCAGCCGGAATGGCGGCGCGTTGGGATCGAAGTAGCGCCGCGGATGCGGCTCGAATACAGCGGCGACGATGCGGCGTTTGTATCGCTCGCCGACGGCGCTCGCGGCTTGGATCAATGCGCGATGCCCAAGATGCACGCCGTCAAAATTGCCAAGCGCGACGACGCCGCCACACGCAAGAGAGGGTGCGCTCACGAACATGGACCGCCGGCGCCCTCGCCGGCATCGGCGCCTGCTACCGCGCAGACGCAAGT
>JBEBIU010000171.1:0-3472 GCA_040080225.1 Terricaulis sp. | reverse complement strand
TCCGTCTTATCAGCGTATGGCCCTCCGGGATTTTATCTAACGCCTCAGGCTTTGGCCGGTTGGAAACAGAATGCGCGGGGCGCAGCCAAGCGCACCACCCATTTTAACTTTGAGCTCACGCGCCAAGCGCGCCCCGCTCTCCCGATCTTCGGATTGGCGCCATGGAATGAACCGAACCCGGAAACGCGAAGCGTTGTCCGGGGCTTTGGCGCGGCATGGACCGCTTACCCCGCAGCCGGCGACTCCCATAGGCGAAACTGCGCCCACCTCCAGGACCAAGCGCCCGAATTCCTTCGGTCGGCGCTTTTCTTGGCGCTGCGAGACCACTACGTTGGTGGAAGGAGACCAGCGCCATGGAGTGGATTGTCGGGTTGATATTGTTCATCATAGTGGCGTCGGTGGTCGTCGGCCTGAACCTCAAGAGCAGCCGCCGCCATCGCGCCCGCCGCGAAGAGGTCATCGCGCTCAAGACCTCCGGCGCATTCGAACAGCGCAAATCGAATATGGATTAGTGTCTCGGTCCAAGCGCGCTCAATCGTCGAGCAATCGCTCGCGCGCGATTGGCGTCACGCCATTCTTGCCCAAGGCGAGTGCGATGGCGCCATTCGGGAACACCGGCGCGAAAGCGTGGTCGCGCACATTGAGCCCGCCGGTGAGAGCCCCGAACGCCGGCAGCACCATACGCTCGCCATCGTAGGCAAAACAGCGCCGACGCACACTGCGGCCGCGGCCGAATATTTTCGCACACGGATGCAAATGCCCTGCGATCTCGTTGGCGGCGCCGGTGGGCTCGTGGCGCAGATCGAGAGTGCCGAGTTTCAGCGACGCCCGTGCGACGCCACCCAGGGTCTCCGCCGCCTTGCCTTCGTGATTGCCCTCGACCCATACCCAATCGGCGCGCGCCACCAGCGCTTGCAAAGCGCCGCGGTCCTCTCCTCCCATGCGCGCGGGGCCGCCGCCATCGTGGAAAGCGTCGCCCAGCGATACGACGATATCGGGCGCGTGCTCGTCGATCAGCGCCGCGAGCCGCTCCAATGTTGCGCGCGTATCGTAGGGCGGCAGCATCTGGCCGCCGCGCGCGAACGCCGAACTCTTCTCCAAGTGCAAATCCGCCACCACCAGCGCACGCCCGCGCTCGATCCACAGCGCACCCTCAGGCACCGCCGCAACCATGGTTCCAGCAAGCCGCGCCTCGACGCTTTTATCCACAATAGCCAACACAGGCTCGGACCGAACCAGCGTGAGCGCGGGCTTGGGCTGGGATTTTCTTGGCGCGGGCCGGGCGAGCAAGGGCATCGGGTACGCTAACGCGGATTCGTTTCGGGGCGCTAGTGGGCGGCGACGGCGCGACCAAGCTCGCCCCCTCTTGGAGCGCCGGCCCCCTCGCCGGCATGGTGCGGCCTTCGACAGGCTCAGGCTGACGCAGAGGGGCGTCACCCCCGGACTTGATCCGGGGCTGTCGAAGCGCGACGCCGGCGAGGACGCCGACGGTCCAAGGGCGCACCCTACCCCATCGCTTCAGCCACCAAACTCGCCGCATCTTCCAGTATCGCCTCTTCCGCCGCGCCTTGGATGGGCACGCGACCCATTTCCAGCATCACCGGGGCGGCGAACGGCGACACGTGGGCGAGATCGCGATGGACGATGGCGCCTTTGACGCGGGCGAGCAGTGAACCGAGGCGCTTCAGATCGAGATAGCCTTCGCCGGCGTCGGCGAAGGCGGCTTGCAGGAGGATGTGATCGGGTTCGTATTGCTTGAGCACGTCGTAGATCAAGTCAGTGGAGAAGCTCACTTGCCGGCCGGTCTTGCGCTCGGCGCCGGGGCGCTTGCGCTCGATCATGCCGGAAATCACTGCGCACTTGGCAAACGTCGCCTTCATCAGCGTGCTCTCGCCCAGCCACGCTTCGAGATCGTCGCCCAGCATATCCTCGTCGAACAACGCCGGAAAATCGACGCCGCCCATCGGCTCCAGCCCCCACACCGCGACCGCGTATTCGCTGGCGAGGAAGCCCAACGGCTTCAAACCCGCGCGCTCGAGCCGGCGCGTGATCAGCATGCCAAGCGTCTGGTGCGCCAGCCGGCCCTCGAACGGATAGCACACCAGATAATGTTTCAGCGCGCGCGGAAACGTCTCCACCAGCATCTGCTCCGGCGCGGGCACGAGCGAGCGGCGCTTCTGCTGCTTGATCCAATCGCGCACCTGCGGCGGGAGAAGCTTCTGGCGCCTCGGCTCGTACAACAGCCGGCGCACGCGTTCGGCCAGAAACGTCGAGAGCGGAAATTTGCCGCCGGCGTAGGAAGGAATGGAGGGGTTCTGCTCGCCGCGCGCGCGCACCACCAGCGCGTCCGTGTTTTGCACGCCGACAAGGCGCAGCACCTCGCCGGCAAACAAAAATGAATCCCCCGGCGTCAGCCCCTCGATGAAATATTCCTCGATCTGGCCGAGACGGCGGCCCGCGGTCAGCGTTCTTGGACCGCCGGCGTCCTCGCCGGCGTCGCGCTTCGCCAGCCCCGGATCAAGTCCGGGAGTGACGCTATTCTGCGTCAGCCTGAGCTTGTCGAAGGCCACACCTTGCCGGTGAGGACGCCGGCGGTCCATAGGGAACACGGCCAACCGCACATCCAACATCTCGCTTTCAATAATCGCGCCGACATTCATGCGATGCTGCTGCGCCACGCCAGGATTGCGCGGTCGCCAGCGGCCGGTGTCGAGTTCCTGCACGATGCGGCGATAGCGATCGTAGGCGCGCAGCGCGTAGCCGCCGGTGGCGACCAGGTCGAGCGCGCGGTCGAATCGCGCGCGGGTGAGCGCGGCGTAAGGCGCGGTAGAGACCACTTCCTCAAACAATTCACTGGCATCGAATGGCTCGCCGCAGGCGCAGCCCATGATGTGCTGGGCTAGGCAATCGAGTCCGCCCACGCGCGCCTCGGCGCCGTCGAGCGCGCCTTCGCCCACCGCCTCTTGCGCGGCGCGACATTCAAGCACTTCGAAGCGATTGCTCGGCGCGAGCAACGCACGCGAAGGCTCGTCCAAGCGGTGATTGGCGCGGCCGATGCGCTGCACCAGGCGCGCGCAGCCCTTGGGCGCGCCGATCTGGATAACGAGATCCACATCGCCCCAATCGATGCCGAGATCGAGCGTGGAGGTGCACACCACCGCGCGCAATTCCCCGCGCGCCATCGCCGCTTCGACCTTACGGCGCTGGCCGACATCGAGCGAACCGTGGTGCAGCGCGATTGGCAGATTCGCATCGTTGACGCGCCAGAGTTCCTGAAAGGTCATCTCCGCCTGCGCGCGGGTGTTGACGAAAACGAGCGCGAGGCGCGCGCCTTTGATGGCGTCGTAGACTTCCGGGATCGCGTGCCGCGCCGTGTGTCCGGCCCAGGGGATGAGTGCGTTGGAGTCGAGCACATCGACGATGGGCGCCGCGCCAGGGGGGGCGCGGAGGATGACGGAATCCCCCCTCCCCC
>JBEBIU010000069.1:0-15560 GCA_040080225.1 Terricaulis sp. | reverse complement strand
GTTCATGGAGGAAGGCGATATCGCCATCCTCTCGCGCGACAAGGCCAAGATCATCGACGCCAACGGCGCGGTCGCGAGCCGCGAAGTGCATGTGTTCTCCGGCGCCGCGGCGGCGGTGGAGAAAGGAAACCACCGCCACTTCATGCAGAAGGAAATCTACGAACAATCGGAAACCGTCGGGCGCACCATCACCCGCTACGTGAATGCGTTCGAAGAATGCGTGCAGATGCCCGACCTCGACGGCGTCGATCTCGCCGCCGACAGCGCCTTCATCATCGGCTGCGGCACGGCCCATTATGCGGGGCGGGTGGCCGAATATTGGTTGGAACAGATCGCCGGCCTGCCGGTGGAGACCGACATCGCCTCCGAGTTCCGGTATCGCAAGCCTGCCTTCGGCAGAAAGAGTTTCGGCGTCTTCGTTTCGCAATCGGGCGAAACCGCCGACACGCTGGCGGCGCTGCGTTATTGCAAGGAGCATGGGGTCAAGACGCTCGCCATCGTCAACGTTCCCGAATCGACGATCTGGCGCGAGGCCGACGCTCGCCTGCCGACACTCGCCGGGCCCGAGATCGGCGTCGCCTCCACCAAGGCGTTTACGGCGCAGCTTTCGGCGCTGGCGGCGCTCGCCATTGCTGTTGGGCGGGCGCGCGGCGCGCTTTCGAGCCAAGAAGAGAACCGCCATGTTCATGCGCTGATGGAGACCCCGCGCCTGATCGCCGAGGCCCTCCACGCTGAAGCCCATATCGAAACGATCGCACAGGAGCTGAGCCAAGCGCGCGACGTGCTCTACCTCGGACGCGGCATCCATTATCCAATCGCGCTGGAAGGCGCGCTGAAACTTAAAGAAATTTCCTACATCCACGCCGAAGGCTACGCGGCGGGAGAGCTCAAGCACGGGCCTATCGCCCTGATCGAAGAAGGCACGCCAGTCGTGGTCGTGGCCCCACATGACGTGCTGTTCGAGAAAACCCTTTCAAATATGCAAGAAGTGGCCGCGCGGGGGGCCAAGCTTATTTTGATTACCGACCCCGCGGGAGCGGCCGCAGCTGGCGCGCTGGCCAGCCACATCATTCTTGCCCCGGCATGCGACCCCTTCATCGCTCCGCTCGTCTACTCTATTCCAATCCAGTTGCTCGCCTATCTCACCGCGGTGCATAAAGGCACCGACGTGGATCAGCCACGGAATCTGGCGAAATCGGTGACTGTGGAATGAGCAAATTGAAGGCTGGGGTAATCGGGGCGGGCGTGTTCGGCGCCCATCACGCACGAAAGTACGAGCAGGACGACCGCGTCGAGCTGATCGGCGTGTACGATCTCGATTCCGAACGCACCGAGGCGCTGGCGGAGACGCTCGGCATCCGCACCTTCGCCAACATGGACGACTTGCTCGACTTGCTCGACATCGTCACCATCGCCAGTCCGCCGATGACGCACGCCAGCGCCGCCGCCGCCGCGCTCGAATACGGCAAGCACGTCTACATCGAAAAGCCGATCGCGACCTCGACCATGGAAGCGAAATTGCTGGTCGATCTGGCCGCTGATAAGAATCTGGTGATCGCCTGTGGGCACCAGGAGCGCCTTGTGTTCGAGGCGATGGGATTGTTCGATGCGCCGGAAGCGCCGACGCGGGTGGAAAGCGTGCGTGAAGGCCCCTGGACCGGGCGCAGCGCCGACGTTTCGGTCACGCTCGATCTCATGGTGCACGATCTCGACCTCGCGTTGAAGCTTATGGGGCACGCGCCGGAAAAAGTATTGGCGCTGGGGCGCGCCGAAAAAGGCGCCACCGCCGACGCCATCGATGCGCGTTTGGCGTTTGGCGGCGCGGAAGCCGTTTTTGTGTCGAGCCGGGTGGCGCCCGAACGGCGCCGCTTCATGCGGCTTGTGTATCCGAGCGGCGAGGTCAATGTCGATTTCCTCGCCCGCAGCTTTGAGAACACCACCGATTTTCCCTTGAACGCCGAGTTCGCCAAGACTCCCTTTGGCGCCGATCCACTTGGCGCCAACGTGACTTCTTTCGTGGACGCCGTGCTGATGGTCGCGCCGCGCCCGGCCGTTACCGGTGCGGAAGCGCTCGAAGTGCTGCGGCTCGCCCTCGAGATCGACAAGGCGGCAGGACTGCCCTCGCTCAGCTAGAGAAACACTATGATCCCCTTCATCGACCTCGCCTCGCAGCGCGCCCGCATTGCCGACAACATCAATGCCGCGCTCGCGCGCGTGCTCGCCCACGGTCAGTACATCAATGGCCCCGAGGTGCGCGCGTTCGAGAGCCAGCTCGCGGCTTTCTGCGGCGCCAAGCACACGCTCGCCAACGCCAACGGCACGGATGCTTTAGCGCTGCCGCTGATGGCTTGGGGCGTGGGCAAGGGCGACGCGATCTTCTGCCCGGCGTTCACGTTCGCGGCGACGGCGGAAGTCGCCCCATGGGTGGATGCGACGCCAGTGTTTGTGGATGTCCTGCCAGATACGTACAACATCGATCCCGCCTCGCTCGAAGCCGCGATCGCGGGCGTCAAGCGCGAGGGCAAGCTCAATCCCCAGATCGTGATCGCTGTCGACCTGTTCGGACAGCCCGCGGACTATCCGAAAATTGCTGAGATTTGCCGGCGCGAAGGGCTGAAGCTGATCGCCGACAGCGCGCAAGGGTTCGGCTGCACGCTCGACGGCAAGCATCCGATGCATTGGGCCGACGCGACCACGACCAGTTTCTTCCCCGCCAAGCCGCTCGGCTGCTACGGCGATGGCGGCGCCACCCTCACCAATAGCGACGAAGACCTCGCCGCCATGCGCTCGTTTGCAGTGCACGGTGCTGGCAGCGACAAGTACGACAATATCCGCATCGGCATGAATTCGCGGCTCGACACCATGCAGGCGGCGATCCTCATTGAGAAGCTGGCGATCTTCGCGGATGAAATCCGTGAACGGAATATCGTCGCGGACCGCTACCGGCAGATGCTCCCAAACGCGGTAACGACACCAAAGGTCATCGCCGGCGGCGTGTCCACCTGGGCGCAATACACGATCGAGATCGAGGACCCCAACGGACTAGCGGCGCATCTGCGCAACGACGGCATTCCCACCGCGCGCTATTATCCCAAGCCGCTGCACCAGCAGAGCGCCTATCGCGCCTTCCCCGTTGGCGCGGGCGGCATGAAGGTGAGCGACGATATTGCGGGACGCGTTATCAGCCTGCCCATGCACGCCTATCTCGATGAGGCGGCGCAAGCAAAAATCGCCGAGAGCGTGAGACGCTTCGTGGGCGCAGGGGGATAGAGTCCGTGCACCCTGGCCTTTCGCCACAGAAGCGTGACAAATGTCACCCGTGACACGAACAGCTCATGACATTGGCCCACTCTCAAAAGCAAAATCTCCGTCATCCCGGGCTTGCGAAGCAAGACCCGGGACCCAGGGGCAAACGTACAGATCTACGATCCCCTCGGTCCCGGATCGCACTCCGCGCGTCCGGGATGACGGAACTGGATGTTCCCAGTTGTTCGGGCGGTTAGCATGACCCGCACCATTCTTGGCATCCTCGGCGGCAGCGGCGTATATGACATGGCGCTCGACGGCGCGCGCGAGCAGCGTATTGCGTCGCCCTGGGGCGAGCCGTCGGATGCGCTGCGCATAGGGCAAATCGCGGGCGTCGATGTGGTGTTCTTGTCCCGCCACGGGCGCGGGCACAGGCTTGCCCCCTCCGACATCAATTACCGCGCCAACATCGACGCTTTGAAGCGAGCGGGCGTTACAGACGTGATTTCCGTCTCCGCCTGTGGCTCATTGAAGGAAAACCTCGCGCCCGGAACTTTCGTTCTGGTGGATCAATTTATCGACCGCACTTATGCGCGCGCCAAAAGCTTCTTCGGGGCAGGGTTCGTGGCGCATGTGTCGATGGCGCAGCCCGTGTGCCCCAAGCTTGCAGATGCGCTGGAGCAAGCCGCGCGCGCGGAGAACATCCCCTGCCATAACGGCGGGATCTACCTCGCCATGGAAGGCCCGCAGTTTTCGTCCTTGGCGGAATCGAACCTCTACCGCTCCTGGGGTTGCGATGTGATCGGCATGACCAATATGCCGGAAGCTAAGCTGGCGCGAGAAGCGGAATTGCCGTACGCCAGCGTCGCCATGGTGACGGATTACGATTGCTGGCGCAGCGATGTCGCGGCGGTTGAAGTCACCAAGGTGCTGCGGATACTGCGCGACAATGCGGACAAGGCTGGCGCCCTGATCCGCCGCGTCGCCCCGCTCCTAGGCCCCGAACGCTTGCCCTCGCCGCTGGGCATCGAAACCGTGCTCGACTTCGCTATCATCACCGCGCCCGAGGCGCGCGATCCCGCGCTTATCGCGAAACTCGATGCGGTGGCTGGCCGCGTGCTGAAGGCTTAAGGGTCATGGATCTCAAACCCACAATTCGCTCGATCCCTGATCACCCCAAGCGCGGCATACTTTTTCGCGACATCACCACACTACTCGGCGATGCGCGCGCCTTCGCCCATGCGGTGGATCAGCTGGCCGCGCCCTTTGTCGACGCCGGGATCGACAAGGTCGCCGGCGTCGAGGCGCGAGGCTTTATTCTGGGTGGCGCGGTGGCGCGAGTGCTCGGCGTGGGCTTCGCGCCAGTGCGCAAACAAGGCAAACTCCCATGGCGCACGCTCCGGCACGAATACACTCTTGAGTACGGCATCGACACGCTTGAAATGCACGAAGACGCCTTGAGACCCGGAGAAAGCGTGCTGCTGATTGACGATCTGATCGCCACAGGCGGCACGGCATTGGCGGCGCTGGCGCTGGTCGAGAAGCTGGGCGCGCGCGTCGTGGGCGCTCACTTCGTGATCGACTTGCCTGATCTGGGCGGGCTTCAGCGCTTGCGGGACAAAAGCATTCGTGCCGAGGCGCTCTGCGCATTCGCGGGGCATTAGCCAGTCGCGCGGTCGCTCCTGCCGAGCCGCTCGTCCAGATACGCAAACACGCGCTGGCGAACGATGGAATTATCCATGGTGCGCGCAATGGTCTCAAGGTGAGCGACATCGGCGGAAGTGACGTAGGCGTCCGCGGAATGCGGGGTCACGCGGACGACGCCGGGCAGAGAACATTCTGAGAGTTTTTCAAAGCCGTCGTAGAGATGTTCTTTGAGTCGCTCCCCCGGACGCAGACCCGTGAACGCGATCTCGATATCTTTGCCTGACTGGCGGATCATCTCGCGCCCGATTTCAACGATGGAAATCGGATCGCCCATCTCCATCACGTAGGCGCCCACACCAGGCTCGACTTCTGACGTCGACGCGACGCTGAGAATAAGCCCCACGGCCTCGCGTGCGCTCATGAAATAGCGCTCCATGCCGGGGTGGGTCACCTCAAGCGGCCCGCCTGCTGCGATCTGCGCGGCAAAGCGCGGCAACACCGAACCCTGTGTGCCGAGCACGTTGCCAAAGCGCACAGCCTTCAGCCGCATGGCGCCAGCGCGCTCCATGCGGAAACCAGCTAGATGCAGTTCCGCCAAGCGCTTAGTGGCGCCCATGACGCACACCGGCGAAGCAGCCTTGTCCGACGACACCAGTACGAAATGGCCGGCGCCCGCTCCGGCGGCCGCAGCCATGGCGTTACGCACGCCGACCAGATTGGTGATCACGCACTCGATCGGATGGCGTTCGCCGAGGTGCACGTGCTTGAGCGCGGCGGAGTGGAGCACCACATCAGGCTCGAGGCGTCGCATCCAAACCGAGAGGCGGCCCATATCGCGCACATCGCAAAGCACTTCCGTCACCGGCATCGAAGGCGCAATGCGGCGCACGCGCTCGTAGATGTCGATGAGGCCGTGATCGAACTGGTCAAGCAGCGCCAGATGCGCGCATCCGAGCTCGGCCAATTCCGCCGCAAGCGCAGAACCGATGCTGCCAGCAGCGCCGGTGATTACAACGCGCTTGTTAGCGAAGAATTGAGCGATGTTCTCCCGCTCAAAGCGCCGTTCGGCCCGGTTCAAAAAAAACTCGTTCACGCCAGTCCCCGACTCGCCCCAACCCTCACACCGATGTCGCCTAGCAAGCGGTTGGCGCGAAGACCACCCGCCCCGGCAGATTTCCCCACCGCTCGGCGCGGCTAAGAAAATACGCTGGCGGCGCGCGTTGCAAGCAGCACGGCCCCGCCGTATGAAGATCATAGAACCTAGCTCGGGGATAAGCTATTGAATTTCCTGCAACTCGCGCCCTTCCTTTTGACCCTCGCGGCCGCTCGAACCGGCCAGCACCGGCGCGGTTGATAAGTGAAAGCCAGTTCAGTCATTGAACAAGGGGAGAGCCTTGGGGCCAATCGAACTTATTGTCGCCTCGGGCGCGCTTGAAGCAGCCCCATTTGGCCTAGTCGATGTCGGCGCATCCGGAGGCATCGACCCACGTTGGCGCGCCTTCGGCGACAGCCTGAGCGCGCTTGCCTTCGATCCGAGCATTACCGGGTGCGAACGGCTGAACCAAGGCGAAGCGAACCTGCCGGGCGATGTCCGCTACTTCGCCCAAGTAGTTGGCGGCCGAACCCCGCCGCGCCCGCGCGAGGCGTTCAATTCCTATCCCTTCGACAGGCTCCACGCGACGGCCGTTCTGCGCGAGCAATCGCTGGCTCTGGACGATTATTTCAACGAACTGAAACCGACGAAGTTCGTCGAAGACTACCAAATCCTGCGCCCTAGCGGCAAAGCGCCCACGCCGCCGGACCTTAGCCAGCGCCTGCGCCCACGCAACGCCGAAAGGCCAGCAGCGCCAGCGACCCTAGATGCAATCCTCCGCGAGCAGAACTTCGACGCCGACTTCATCAAGATAGACACCGACGGCGCCGATTTCGCGGTGCTCTGCGGTGCGGAAACCGCGCTCGCGCATTGCCCCGTGATGGCGGTGCTTATCGAAGCCAATTTCGCCGGCGACCTCTCGCCCGCAGCAAACACCTTCACCAACATCGACATCTTCTTGCGGACGCACGGCTTCTCGTTGTTCGATTTAAGCGGCCCATGGCGCTATAGCCGTCAGGATTTACCGGCGCCGTTCCTCCATCCTTTCCCGTCCCAGAGCGTCACTGGCCAAGTATTGTGGTCGGACGCGCTATATCTGCGCGATCTGGCCATGCCTCCCTACCACGACCTGTTCGACCTCAAGATCGATGTGGCTAAGGTCTGCAAGCTGGTTGCGATCGCCTACTCATTCGACCTACCGGATTTCGCTGTGGAGCTTGTCAATCGGTATCGCATCGCCATCGGCGAGCGGCTGGACGCCGCCCGTTTGGTCGAGGCTCTCTCAGCGCCCAAGTCATGACCGCTGAATCCGCCAAGACTGTGCGCCTGCACCCCTTGCCGAAAACTGCCGCCGGCTTTGAGTTCGAACCGCTTGAGGGCGATTCCATCATTGCTCAAAGCGTCCGCGACACCGGGACATACGAACCTGAAATTCTGGCTGCGTTTGAGCTGTTCTTGCGTCCTGGCGACACGTTTGTCGATGTCGGCGCAAATTTCGGCTGGCACAGCGTGCATGCCGCCAGGATCGTGGGTTCGGCTGGAAAGGTGTTCGCATTCGAGCCAGTGCCGTACATTGCCGAGGTTCTCGAGCGAAACTGCCGACGCAATGGATTTAACAATGTAGAGGTGCATCGCATCGCGCTCGGCGCCCGCCAAGCGCAGGTCAAGATGGCCCTCAATAGCGAGAACCCTGGAGGCGGCTGCGTTGCGGATTTTGGCACGCTGCCGGTGCATATGTTCGCACTCGATCAGGTGATCGCCGATGCGCGCCCGACCTTGATCAAGATCGATGTGGAAGGCCATGAAATGGAGGTGCTGCGCGGCGCCAATCGCACACTCGATGCGGAGCCCGTGGTAGTGCTCGAATATAATCGTGGGCCCCACCGCAAGCGAATTTTCCGCTATCTCAGCGATCGCGGCTATTCGCTCTACATCGTCTCCGACGCGCTTGCGTTTAATTGGCTACGCATGCCGTATGTGCCCCAGGACTTCGAGAATATCGTGGCTGTGCCCAAGCGGCTGGCCCATATTGTCTCGCCCGCCACCGCGATCGACTATCCGCATTTGCTCCTGTGGTTGCGTTACGCTCCTCCACGTATGGCGCGACAGGCGGCGAATTTCGTGGCAAGGAAACTGGGGCTTGCGGAACGACGCAAAGCCGACCCTTAGCGCGCTCACCCGCTCAGCCGCTCCATCTCTTCGTCGCTGATGTCCTCGTTCGAGTACAAATCCTGCACGTCGTCGGAATCTTCCAGCTGGGTGAGCAATTTCATCAACGCCTCGGCGTTGTCCCCTTCGATCGGAATAGCGATCTCGGTGCGCCACACGAATTTTGCCGAGACGGGATCGCCGAACCGCTTGCCCAGCGCTTGCGACGCCGAGACGAGAGCGGCCATCTCGCAGGTGAGCACGTGGTGCTCCTCTTCCGCCACGCAATCGTCGCAGCCGGCATCGATCGCCGCCTCCATCATCGCGTCTTCGGTGCCGGCTTCGCGCTTGTAGCGAATTTCGCCGACGCGCTTCCAGGCGAACGACACCGAATTGGTTTCGCCGAGATTACCGCCGCTCTTGGCGAAAGCGGCGCGGACTTCCCCGGCGGTGCGGTTTTTGTTGTCGGTCAAGCATTCGACGATCACGCCAATCCCACCCGGGCCGAAACCTTCGTAGCGGATTTCGTCGAGCTGCTCGGCGCCGGCGCCGCCGCCTCGGTCGACGGCGCGCTGGATATTGTCCTTCGGCATGTTGACGGCGCGTCCCGCCGCCATGGCGCGATAGAGGCGCGGGTTGGCGTTGGGGTCGGCCCCCCCGAGTTTCACCGCAGCTTGGATTTCACGCGCGATTTTGGTGAACGCCTGCGCTCGGCGCTTATCCTGCCCGCCCTTGCGGTGCTGAATGTTGGCGAATTTGGAATGACCGGCCATTGAAAATACGTACGCTCCTCGTGGGCGCGGTTCATAAACGGGTAGGGAGCGCAGGGCAAATGAGCCAAGTTCTGGTGCGGGCCTTCCGCGAGGGGGATTCTCAAGCCTTCAAGTCGCTTAATATCGAATGGATCGAGCATTACTTCAGGGTTGAGCCGAAGGACGTCGAAGCGCTCGACCACCCTGAACTCATCCTGGCCGACGGCGCCATCGCGATGGCGGAGATCGAGGGGGCGGTTGTCGGGACCTGCGCGCTCGCCAAGCGCCCCGAGCCAGCCACCTGGGAGATCGCCAAGATGGGCGTTCGCCCGACCCATCGCGGCGCGGGCATTGGTTCGGCGCTGCTGGCTTACCTCATCGACCTGGCGCCCTCGCTCAGCGCCCGCCGGCTCTATATCGAGACAAACTCGGTGCTGACGCCCGCGATCCGTCTCTACGAGAAATTCGGTTTTCGCCACCTACCGGAAGCCGAGCGCCCCTTTTCGCCCTACGAGCGCGCGGATGTGTATATGGAGCGTTTGCTTTAGCCGACGCCTCGCCCGCACCGTATCGCCTCCCTCGGCGTCACCACCCAATCCAGCAGCGCATCGTGATCGCCTGTCGGCACGCACCCCATCTCTTGCTCGGCATACGCCACGCCAACCGCGACCGCGCCGTGGGCGCGGTGGAGCGAGATGATGCGGTCATAATGCCCCCCGCCTTGTCCGAGACGCCGCCCCGCACGATCGAACGCGAGCAAGGGCGCGAGGATCAGCATGGGGCGCAATTCCTCCCCGACCGCCGGCGGCGAAGGCACGCCGAACGCGTCCGCGCTCAACGCCTCTCCACTCCAAGCGTAGAAATGCGCCGGCCCCGCGCGCGCCATCATTCGCGGCAGCGCGATGACGCCGCCCGCTTTGGCGAGTGCGGCCAGGAGCGGACGCGGGTCGATCTCGCCGCCCGTCGGCCAATACCCTGCGACCGGCGAGAGCCGCGCCAATTCGAGAGGAAAATTGTCGATCAATTTGAGCGGCGCATCGCCCGCGATCACCGCCGCGCGTTCGCGGCGCATGTCGATGCGTGCGTCCGCTTTGCGGGATTCAAGGTCAGCGTTCATCGCACACAATAGGTTGGGCGGCGCCACCTGCGCCGTGAGCATAAGCCCATCCCCTCAGAACCCTAACAAGTTAGGTGGGCGCCAGGTGCTCCAGACCACGGCCCGGAACAGAGCCAGCTCCCGAGAGAGATGATACGGTCCCTGGGATGCAAGCAACCCTCGAACGCCGCAGCAACCGCCCGAAGCGAATCTAGGCGCAGCCGCGCCTTTGCTCAAGCTGAACCCTGCGCCGCCCGCAGCGTGCCGACCCGGCCGCGATCGGCGTCGATGGGCTCGCTACCTGCGGCCAGGCGGGCATCCACCACGATATCAGTCAGCCGCTCGACCTCGCCCTGGGCGCGCACAAGTGCGGCTCGCGCCGCCTGCGCTTCGTCCATGAGGCTGATCGCAGTCAGCGCCAGCCGCCGCACGCCCTCGGAATCGCCGCCATAGGTCGCCAAACGAGCCTCCAGCGCGGCACCCAAATCGCGCAAGCGCCGCTCCTCGTCCGGCGCGCAACGAAGGTCGATTGCTTGCCCAAGGACGGTGAGCGTGATGTCGATCATTGCGCCATGGTCTCCTTGGCGATGGCGTCGAAGGCGCGGACGGGCGCGGCCAGCGCCTCGGCGATTGCCATAGGGGAGGCGCCCGGGGCCAGACGCTCGAGACAAGCCTCGATGGCGTCCAGGGCGAACGCGAGCTGGCGCGCCTCAACTACGGCGTCAGGAGCGGCGTCTGGAGCCGGAGGAATCGTCGGACTCGCCATTGCCGGGAAATATTACACGTTTGACCGATTCGTTGAAGTCCGCCCGCCTGGACGCGCAGGCCTGCCCTCGCTACCTCCCAGGAATGAAATCCCTACTAAGTTTGAGGAGCGGAATATGAGCGTGAAGGTGGCGATCAACGGGTTCGGGAGAATCGGCCGCAACGTGCTGCGCGCCATCCACGAAGCCGGGCGCAGCGATATCGAGGTCGTCGCCATCAACGATCTCGGCCCGGTCGAAACCAACGCCCACCTGTTGCGTTACGATAGCGTCCATGGCCGCTTTCCGGGCGAGGTGAAGGCCGGCGAGGATTGGATCGATCTCGGCCGCGGCAAGATCAAAGTCACCGCGATCAAGAGCCCGGCCGAGCTTCCTCATAGAGCCCTCGGCATCGATATCGCGCTCGAATGCACCGGCATTTTCACCGCCCGCGACAAGGCCGCGGCACACCTCGAAGGCGGCGCCAAGCGCGTCATTGTTTCCGCGCCGGCGGAAGGCGCTGACTATACCGTGGTGTACGGCGTCAACCACCAAGGGCTGACCAAGGATCACGTCGTCATTTCCAACGCATCGTGCACCACCAATTGCCTGGCGCCCGTCGCCAAGGTGCTGCACGATGCGATCGGCATCGATCACGGCATGATGACGACGATCCACTCCTACACCGGCGACCAACCAACATTGGACACGCTGCACAAGGATCTCTACCGCGCTCGCGCCGCCGCGTTGAACATGATCCCCACTAGCACGGGTGCTGCGAAAGCGATCGGATTGGTGATCCCGGAGCTGAAGGGCAAACTTGACGGCGTCTCCATCCGCGTGCCGACGCCGAATGTCTCGGTGGTCGATTTCAAATTCATCGCCAAGAAGGCGACCTCCAAGGACGAAGTGAACGCCGCGATCAAGGCGGCCGCCGAAGGCCCGCTCAAGGGCGTGCTCGCCTTCACCAACGCGCCGAACGTGTCGATGGACTTCAACCACGACCCGCATTCGTCGATCTTCCACATGGATCAGACCAAAGTGATGGAAGGCAAGTTCGTGTCGGTGCTCAGCTGGTACGACAACGAATGGGGCTTCTCCAACCGCATGGCGGATACGGCGGTAGCGATGGCGAAGTTGATTTGACGTTCTGGCTTCTATCTGTGGGGGATGTGAGGAGACGGCGATGATCGCGATAGCCGCCCTTTTCGGCGCCCTCGCCCTCTTTTGGCTCAGCACCAGGCAATTCGCGCTGATCTGGCGAGCACTGATTTGGCTCGGGGGCGCTGCTTTGTTGGCGTGGATTGCCTGGTTGAGTTACACTGCGCCTAACCCATTTGGGCTTTGGCACGCAGTCTCAGAATCGATCACTCGTTCAAACGATTGGCGAGACTCCGCAATCGTTCGCGCCCTGTCTTTGAACACTGAACTCGTCGCTCGATTCTTCTGGCAATTGCTCGACTTCTTCGTCCTGGCCGCAGCAGCACTCGGATTGCTGTCACTAACCGCCTTCACGAAAGGTGAACGCCTCGAGCAAGCGCTTCGCCCAGCCATCCTTGCCCTGCTTGCTTTCATCGCAGGTTGCGCAGCGACGCTTGCTGTAGTCGCCATCGGATTTGGCGGGTATGCGCGTCCGCGTGCATTCACGGTGCAAGCTGCAAACGTTAACATTCATGATGGCGATACTTTTCGAGCGGGCGAGTACAGTCTGCGCCTGTATGGCATCGACGCACCAGAGTTGAATCAAGTCTGCCTAGGTGGGAGCGATCGAACCTGCGGCGAATCCTCGAAGAACGCGCTCGAAACGCTATTGGCGAATGGAGCGCACTGCGACCAGATGCTCTCACGCAGCGGTCGTCCCCGCGACGGTTTGGGGCGCGCGTTGGTTCGCTGTTGGACGGCTGGTAGCTCCGGCGAACAACTCGATGTCGGAGAAGAGATGGTCCGACAAGGACACGCCGTCCAATACGAGGGTCAGAACTACGGCTATGGCTTAGCGGAAGCCGAAGCGATTGCCGGACCACGCGGCATCTGGGCCACTTGCACGCTCCGCCCGGATGCGTGGCGAGACAAGGAAGCAAGGGAGTCTTTTCTCGCCGGCAGGTCTTCGTCGGAGGGTTTGCGCATCGGCCAATGCGCGAACCCAGTGGAGCCCGCGCCATGACCCACGAAGCGCCGCCCGCCTGGACCATCGCGCAATGGCTCAACGCGCCCGCGCCGCTCACGCTCGAAAGCCTGCGCGGGCGCGCGGTGCTGGCGGTGGCGTTTCAGATGCTATGCCCTGGCTGCGTGAGCGTGGGATTGCCGCAAGCGATGAAAGCGCGCGCGACCTTCCGCGAGGACGACCTGGTGGTCGTGGGCCTCCACACCGTGTTCGAGCATCACGAGGCGCAAGGTTCGGCGGCGGCGCTGAAAGCGTTTCTGCACGAGTTCCGCCTCGACTTTCCCGTCGGCATCGACGCGCAAGATGCCGGCGGCCCGGTTACCATGCGCGCCTATGGCATGCGCGGCACGCCGACGACGTTGCTGTACGATCGCGCCGGGAGGCTGCGCATGCACCAGTTCGGGCACGTCGAGGATATGGCGCTGGGCGCCTCGATCATGCTCGCGCTGGCTGACGCAGGCGCGGAACTTGGCGCCGCGTCTGACGCCAATAGCGGCGTCTGCGGACCCGAAGGGTGCGACTAGGCTCCCGATGATGCATTGCCGACCAGTATGAAACCCCAGATCTTCACCGCCTTCGCCAAGGCGCAAGCTTTCGGCCTGGCGCTTGGTTTTGCGCTGGCGCTGCACGTGCGCAATTTGACCGGGTTGAGCCTTGGGCTGTTCGTGATCGGGACGGCCGGCGCTTGGCTGGCGTGGGAGATGTTGCTTGGGCCGCGCGCGCCTTCGGCGCGCAGCGATGCGGCGGCGCTGTCCTATGGCCTGCTCAGCGGCTTTGCCTTTCCTTGGATCGGACTTGGAATCGCCGCCTTGGCGGCATGGGCGGCGCCCTGAAGCCCGCGCTCGCGTCAGCGGCGCCTCGCAGCGCTCCGCCGATGCTAAAAGGTGAACTTCGCAGCGGCGCGGACGATGCCGCATTAGCATGCCGCGCCATGACCTCCGCCGCCGCCCGCAGCCATTTTACGATCGCGCTCGGCGACCTCGGCTGCGCGCTCGTCCTGTTCGCATGTGGGCTCTATGGCGCAACTGCATGGCTGACGGGGCTAGCGTGCGTCGGCATGGCGGCCTATTGGAGCGCCAGCCGACGGCGGGTGCTGAAACGCCTCCCGCCGAAGGCGCGGGCGAGCCAGACCGGGCTTGCCCTATCCGTCATCACCGCCATAGCGGCCGGCGCCTATTGGCTCGGCCTCGGGCTTGCAGGATCGATCTGACCCATGAGCAAAGTTTCCATGCACGCGTTCAGCGCGCCCACGTTCACACGCATGCTGCGCAACCTCTCCGCCATTCTGGCCAAGGCCGAGGCCCATGCGAAGGCCAAGAATATCGACCCCTCGGTATTGCTGAACGCCCGCCTCGCGCCAGACATGTTTCCGCTGACCCGCCAAGTGCAAATCGCCGCCGACGCCGCCAAGGGCGCGATCGCCCGGCTCGCCGGCCACACGCCTGAGTCAATTGAGGACAAGGAAACCAATTTCGCCGATCTGCAGGCGCGGATCGCCAAGACCATCTCGATTGTCGAAGGCTATTCCGAGGCGCAGCTCGACGGCGCCGACAAGCGCGAGATCGTCATCAAAATTCCGGACCAGGAACTGAAATTCAACGGCCTCGATTTCGTCAACACCTGGGCGCTGCCGAACTTCTATTTCCACATCACCATGGCCTACGCGATCCTGCGCCATAATGGCGTCGATCTCGGGAAACGCGATTTCCTGATGAGCTGACGATCCGCTCATTCACTTCGTCATTCCGGACGCGCGGAGCGCGATGCGGAACCCAGGGGCGACAGCCGCGCTCTACGATCCCCTGGGTTCCGGGTTCGGCTTCGCCGCCCCGGAATGGCGGAACAGTGGAGCACCAGTGAGTTGAACCCCCGCCGTCCCAACCTCGCCGCAGCCGCTGCCGACTTCGCGTTCGCGGCGCTGGCGTTCGCCAGCGGCTGGATCTGCGCGCCGATCGGCTACGCAGCTTTTGTCTTTCTTGGCGCGGTCGCGGCCTGGGCCTGGACGCGGCGCGAGGCGTTGCGCGCCATGGCGCGGGCGCGCCTACTCACCAACACCGCACTGGCGCTGGCGATGATGGCTGTCGTGCTGGGCGGAGTTTATTGGCTTGGTTTGCTGTTGAGAGGACAGGCATGAGTTTTCGCCGCATCGAGGACGCGCCATCGGGAAAAACTGCGCTGGTGCGCGTCGATTTCAACGTGCCGATGGCGGACGGGAAAGTTTCCGACGACACCCGCCTACGCGCGGCGCTGCCGACCATCCGTGCGCTGCAAGCAAAAGGATGCAAAGTCGCGCTGCTGGCGCACTTCGATCGCCCTAAGGGCAAGCGCGTGCCGGAAATGTCGCTGCGGCAGATAGTCGGCGCGCTGGGCGAGGTCTTGGAAGACGACCCAGTCGTGTTCGTCGATGATTGCGTTGGCGCCTCCGTGAAGAGCTTATTGGACCTGCTCCCGAGTGGCGGCATTGTCTTGCTGGAAAACGTGCGCTTCTACCCTGGCGAAGAGAAGAACGATTCCGAGTTCGCCAAACAGCTCGCCGCCAATTTCGATTTCTACGTCAACGACGCCTTCTCCGCCGCGCACCGCGCACATGCGAGCACCGAGGGCGTCGCCCACCTCCTCCCGGCCTACGCCGGCAAGCAAATGGAGCGCGAGCTGGACGCGCTCGAAGCCG
>JBEBIU010000068.1:0-15589 GCA_040080225.1 Terricaulis sp. | reverse complement strand
ACCCACTTCCCCACCCGCCTCGACGATGCCGAAAAAACAGCCCCCGAGGGCCGCAACGCGCCTGACGTGGTGGAGAAAGCGCTGTTCGACGCCCGCGTGGTCATGCTCACCGGCGAGGTCAACGACCTCCAGGCCCGCCGCGTCACCGAGCGGCTATTTGCGCTCTCGTCCCAGAACGCCGATCCGATCACGTTCGTGATCTCCTCGCCCGGTGGCCACGTCGAGAGCGGCGACATGATCCATGACGTGGTCAAATTCATCAACGCGCCGGTGCGCATGCTGGGCACCGGCTGGGTGGCGAGCGCAGGCGCGCTCATCTACGCGGCGGCGCAGCGCGAGAACCGCTATTGCCTGCCCAACACCCGCTTCCTGCTGCACGAACCACGCGGCGGCGTCGGCGGCATGGCGTCCGATGTCGAAATCCAGGCGCGCGAAATCCTGAAAATGCGCGAGCGACTCAACCGCATCTTCGCCGAAGCCACCGGCCAGCCGATGGACAAGATCAAGCGCGATGTCGATCGCGATTATTGGATGCAGGCGGAAGAAGCGAAGGCGTATGGGCTGGTGGGCAAAATCGTGCGGAGCGCGGCGGAGATAAGGTAAGCCTGGAATAGCTCCCCTTGGACCGCCGGCGTCCTCGCCGGCGTCAGTGCTTGCTACCGCGCGGACGGCGGTTGTAATGACGATAACGTATGCCGGCGAGGACGCCGGCGGTCCAAGCGAGCGACACGTCTTGGGGGAGCGGATCGGGAGGGAACCATGCATCCAACACGTCGCGCAAGCGTGCTCGGCGCTCCGCTCGCGCTTGCCGCCTGCGCCACTACCGGCGGCGCCGGCTCCGCGCTGACCCCAGCCCAGCACGCCGCCTGGCTCGAACGTTACAAGCAAGCCTGGGAGACGCGCGATCCGGCCGCCGCGGGCGCGCTCTTCACCGCTGACGCAAGCTACCACGAGATGCCGTTCGACGCGCCGATGCAGGGCCGCGCCGCGATCGAAGCGTATTGGGCGCGGGTCACTGCGAGCCAAGCCAATGTGCGCTTCAGCTATGAGATCGTCTCGAGCTCGGGCGAACGAGGCGTCAGCCAATGGCATGCGACATTCAACAGCGTCCCGGACGGCGCGACCATCGACCTCGACGGCGTCTTCATCTGCCGCTTCGCCAACGCGAGCATAGTAAGCGCGCTGCGCGAATGGTGGCACGTGCGCGTCATGCCGGCGGCATGATCGGATGCGCGCCCTCCTCCTCGCGTTTTTCACGCTAGCGCTCGCTAGCTGCATGACCGCGCCCGCGCCCCCGTCTGGTCCGTGGCTGGACTTCGCGACTCTGCAACCGGGGCGATCCTCTAACAGCGCGCTTGCCTGCGCAGCTGACATTTGCCCCGCGGCGCAGATCTCGCGCCCGGAATTCACGTTCAGCGCGAGCGCCGAGCGCGTCGCCGCCGCGCTGCGAAGCCTGGAACCCAATGCGCAATTCAACACCGAAGCCAACGGCGATATCCGCGTGCGCTATGTCGCGGTGACGCCGCTACTGCGCTTCCGCGACGACGTCGATGTGCTGATCCGCCCTGTCTCGGGCGAGCAAGCCCGCGTGGCGGTGTTCTCGCGCTCTCGCATCGGCAAATCCGACCTCGGCGCCAATGCCGCACGCATCGATGCGCTGGAAACGCGGCTACGGGCGGCGCTCCGGGGCGTCTAGTTGGCGCGAACGAGGCCCTCTATGGTTGACGGACGCTTCACCATCATGCGCGCTCTGCGGCGATGCGGATAACGTAACCGAGCCTTAATCGCGATGATGTAAAGAGAGTCGTTCGCAAGACTTCGGAGAAACGAGGCGCGCGGGTTGGTGGAGATTTTCGTTATGCGCATTGGTTCGGCGGGCCCCGTGCTCGCTGTGATTCTGGCTGCCTGCGGCGCGCAAGCGGCTTCCACTCCTCATGGCGAAGCTGGCGATGCGCACGCCGCCACGGCGGCTCATGGTGCTCCAGCTCATGGCGACGCCCACGCGCACCCCGCGGTCGCGCATGGCGCGAATGCGACACCCGCCGCGCACAATGACGGCGCCCACTGGAGCTACAACGATCAGGCCGCATGGGCGCACAATGCCGACGCATGCGGCGCGGGCGTCGAACAATCGCCGATCAATCTCTCCAGCGCCGCACCAGTCGCGGAAGTTCCCGACCTCAATCCACGTTATTTGCCCCTCGAAGGCGCATTCGTGAACAACGGCCACACGCTGCAATTCGCGCCCGCCGCCAATACATCGGTGCTGACCATTGGCGCGGATGCGTACAATTTGGTGCAGTTCCATTTTCATTCTCCCGCCGAACACACGCTTGATCGCCGCGCTTATCCGGTCGAGCTGCACTTCGTGCACCGCAACAGCGCGGGCCAGCTCGCGGTCGTGGGCGTGTTCATCGAGGAAGGCGCCGAAAACCCCGCGCTCGCAGCACTGATCGCCGCAAAGCCGCAGGCGCAAGGCGATGCGAACGCGACTCACATCGCGCTCGATCCCACCGCGCTGCTGCCGGGCGACCGCACTTATTTCGCTTATGCAGGCTCTCTTACCACCCCGCCCTGCTCGCAAGGCGTCCGTTGGAACGTGCTGCGCACGCCAATACAGGCGTCGCCCGCGCAGGTGGCCGCTTTGCGCGAAGCGCTGGGCGCGAGTTCACGCCACGTGCAGGCGCATAATCAGCGTACCGTGCTGCTGGGACTATAGGACGCAGGCCGACTACTCGCGCTTCGTGGAATCAAGAATTTCCGCGCGCTTCTGAACGATCGGTAATCCCGCCGCCACGCCCTGGGTGCGGGTCAGCCGCAATTTCGCCCCGTCCCGCACCGAAACGCGGCGCCGTCTTGTCACGGGGCTGCGGGCCCGATGCAGAGCGGAGCCGCGGGCCCATGGTGAAACAGCGCAACGGAAAGCGGCGCCTTGGCGCGCGCGGCGGGCTTGCAGCGCTGCTTGTTCCACTGCTGCTCGGCCTCGCGCCCAGCGCGCACGCTGAGATCGTCGCGTTCGAGACCAATCTCGACCCCGCGCCTGGCCCCTCTTCGCTGGCCGCTGAAACACCGCTCAACGAAGCCGACACCCGCATGCTCGCCGCAACCATTTGGGCAGAGGCGCGTTCGGAAGGCGAGGTCGGGATGCGTGCGGTTGCCCACGTCATCGTCAACCGCATCGGCGCGCGCTTTGGCGACAATGTTGAAAACGTGATCCTGGCGCCGTGGCAATTCTCCGCCTGGAACGCCCGCGATCCAAATCGTCCGCTGGTGGAAAACCCGGATGTCTACGCCACCGCGGGCGGAAACCTCGTTGCCTGGGAAACTGCCCAGCGCATTGCGCGCGAAGTGCTGTTAGGACAATCGAACGATCCTACAGGGGGTGCGCTGTTCTATCATGCGCGCTCGGTCCATCCTCGTTGGGCTCGCTTCGGTGACGGCCGGCGCATCATTGGCGCGCACGCATTCTATCGCGACGTACGCGACGGTTCTCGCCGCCGAGCGCAAGTCATCGATGTTTCAGAAGCGTTCGACGAAGGATTGCCGATCGAGGAAGCTGAGCGGGACCAGGACAGCGCGTCAGCTCCCTAGGCGTTTGCGCCCAGGATGAACGCCAACTTGGACCGCCGGCATGCGGTACTGCGCACTCACCGAGCGCTCGTGCGGTAGCAAGCGCCCTCGCGGCGAGGACGCCGGCGGTCCAAGTTGGCGGGCGCTACGCTCAGTGGCTCTCGCCGCGCCACACTTGCTTGTAGGCCAGATAGAGTAGCGCCGAAAGCACGAGCAAGAATGCAAGCACGATCACGCCCGTGCGCTTGCGCTGCTCCATGTGCGGATCGGCGGTCCATTGCAGGAACGTAGCGACGTCGGTCGCGTATTGCGCAACCGTCGTCGGCGAGCCGTCCTCGTAGAGCACGGCGTCGTCGGCAAGCGGCGGCGCCATCGAAATCTTGCCTCCCGGAAAATACCGATTCACGTGTTGGGCGCCGCTCGTCTCGCCGGTGAAGCCCATGAGCAGAGACCGCACATAGTCGGCGCCACCATGGCGGGCGGACACGATCACCGAGAGGTCCGGGGGAAGCGCGCCGCCGTTCGAGGCCCGCGCTGCGATCGCATTCGGGAACGGCTTGCGGAAATAATCCGATATGCGTCCGGGACGTTCCGTGGGCTGGCCGGTGGTCCCATCGATGTCGGTTATCGTCGCCGCTTCGGCGATGGCGCGGACATAAGGATTATCGGTAACGTCGATGAAACGCCCGCCGTGCTCGGGCTTGGTCGTGGTCATTTCCTCCACGCCTGTCTCATGGTTGCGCACCATATAGGCTGCAAACGGCCCGCCTTCTTCGCCGAGGTGGCGATAGGCCAAATGATCCAGCGCATGGCAATTCGAGCAAACCTGGGAATAGACCTGAAAACCTCGCTGCACCGCGCCCATATCGTAGCCGCCGACCGGGCTGTCGAAGCTGAACGGATGGTCCTCAGGATGCTCGCCCTCATTGGCCGCGAACGAGACGCCAACAGCGGCCGCAGCCGCAATCGCGGCGATGGTCAAAGCGCGCAACATCAGGAGGCTCCCTGCGCTTGGCCGGTGACCGGCTTGGCGATCGTGTCCGGCACGCGGTTCGGCTTCTCAATCAAGCCCAGCAGCGGCAGCAACACGATAAAGAAGAAGAAATAATAGGCGGTCATGAGTTGCGACAACCGCGTCACCGTGAATTCGAACGGGATGTTGCGATCGAGTAGAATGAACGGCGCTCCTGCGCGGAATGCGTTGCGCTTGGCTTCGTTGATTTTCTCGTCGAGTTCCTCGCGCGTGTCGGCGCGAACTTCGAGGGAGCGCGAATTTCCCCCGATCATCGCGCGCACGATGCCTCCCGTTGCACCGTTGCGGCTTGCGAGAAGCATCTCCGTTCGCTCGCGCATTGCGCTCACGGCGACACTGCTGGCGGCGGGATATTCGGCTTCGCTTGCCGCTGTAATCGGCAGTTCGATCAATTGACCGCCTTCGGCCCACCGCACTGCGCCGCTATAATTGCCCGCCTTGGCCAAAACCAGACCCGGGCTTTGTCCACCGCACCAGCCGAGCACACAAGACACGACCACAAAGATCAGGAAGAATTGGCGCGCCGCGGGCCTATAGCGCATCGAACGCACGCTCGATGTGTCAAGCCACGGCAGCACGAACAACACGCCGATTGAGGCAAACATGGCGATAACGCCAGCTGTGCGGGAATCGATTGGACCGATATTGAAGTCAAACGCCCGCAAAATTGCGTAGAACGGCAGTAGATACCACTCTGGCACGATCTCCGGCGGCGTCTGCACCGGGTTGGCGCGGATGTAATTGTCGGCATGTCCGAGCGCGTCGGGCATGTAGAACACGAACACCGCGAACAGGATCAGGAAAATCGAGGTCGCGAACAAATCCTTCATCGTTGCGTGCGGCGTAAACGGCACTGTGTCGGCCTTGGACTTCACTTCGATTCCGGCGGGATTGTTCTGCCCCACTTCGTGCAGCGCCCAGATGTGCAGCACGACGACGCCTGCGATCACGAACGGCAGCAAATAGTGCAGGGAGAAGAAGCGGTTCAAGGTCGGTTGATCGATCGCCGCGCCGCCCGCGATCCAGGTCTGGACGGGCTCGCCCACGAACGGGATGGCGCCCAGGATCGAGGTGATCACGGTCGCGCCCCAGAAACTCATCTGGCCCCAGGGCAGCGTGTAGCCGAGGAAGCCGGTGGCGACCATCAGCGCATAGATCAAGCAACCGAGGATCCAGAGCACTTCGCGCGGCGCCTTGTAGGAGCCGTAATAGAGGCCGCGGAACATGTGGATGTAGACCGCCAGGAAGAACATCGAGGCGCCAACCGCGTGGATCGGTTGGATCAGCCACCCGTATGGCACATCGCGCTTGATCCGCTGGACGCTGTCGAAGGCGTGGTCGATGTGGGGCACGTAGTGCATCGCCAACACGATCCCGGTGACGATCTGCACGATCAGGCACAATGAAAGGATCGCCCCGAACGTCCACCAATAATTGAGATTCCGCGGTGTCGGGTAAGCAACGAAGCTGTCGTGCGTCAGCCGGACGATAGGTAGGCGCTTGTCGAGCCAACGGGTGAACCCCGATTTCGGCTCATAGGTGGAATGACCGCTCACTTTTGGGGGCTCCCAAGCTTAGCCGATGCGAATGGTGGTGTCGTTGAGATAGACGAACGGGGCGACGCGCAGATTGATCGGCGCAGGCCCGCCGCGAATGCGGCCGGAAGTATCGAAGTCGGAGCCATGGCAAGGGCAAAACCAACCGCCGAACTGGCCCTTGTAACCTGGATCGAAGGACGGCAACGGCACACAGCCTAAGTGCGTGCAATTGGCTTGCAGGATCAGCCACTCGGCTTTGCCGGGTTCGCCATCTGCTTGCTTGATGCGGTCTGCGTCCTTTTCCGGGTCCTTAAGGGTTGCGTAATCGTCGCGCTGTGCGGAGGCGATTTCCGCGGGCGTGCGGTGGCGGACGAAGACCGGCTTGCCGCGCCAGATGGCTTTGATCTGCTGACCCACCTCGATAGCGGAAAGATCCACCTCTGTGATCGCCAGCGCGCGCGTATCGGCGGCTGGGTTCATCTGGTCGATGAACGGCCACGCGGTCGCTGCGGTTCCAACCACGGCGACCGATCCCGCCGCGATGAAAATGAAGTCCCGGCGCGTTTCGCCATCGGCGCCATGTGCGTCTGCTGGTTTTGCCTCGGCCACCGCCATTTTCTCCGCGAGCTTGGTTCTCAATCAAAGCTAGGCTAGTCCGGGTTCCCAAGCGCGCGGCGCGTCGCCGCATGCTCGCCCTGATTCCGCCCCGATTCTCCGGCGCTGGAGGCTCTAACGTGCGCCTCGCTCTCTATCAACCTGACATCCCCCAAAATCTTGGCGCGGCCATTCGCCTCGCCGCCTGCCTGGGGGTAGGCCTGGACGTCATCGAGCCATGCGGGTTTCCGCTTACCGCCGCCGCCATGAAGCGGGTGGCGCTAGATTATGGGGATAAGGCCAAGACCACGCGTCACCCGAGCCTGGCGGCGTTCCGTGCAGCCCCGGAACGAGAAGGCGGCCGATTGGTGCTGATCGAGACCGACGGCGCCACCCGCTTTCAGGACTTTTCGTTTTCCACAGGCGATACGCTAATCCTCGGTCGCGAAAGCGCAGGATCGCCAGGCGAACTTTACGCCGCCGCCCAGGCCAGCGTGCGCGTGCCCATGCGCCACGGTTTGCGCTCGCTCAATGTCGTGGTGGCGGGTGCGGTGGTGTTGACAGAGGCGATGCGACAAACCGGGGCGTGGGAGAAATTGGATTGAGAGAAACCGAAGACCGCAAACAGCGTGCCCGCGCCTGGTTCGAGGCGCTGCGCGACCGGATTTGCGCCGAGTTCGAGCGGCTGGAGGACGAGGCGCCGGCCAGCCTTTACCCAGGCGCGCCGGGGCGCTTCGTCAAAACGCCGTGGCGGCGCGGCGACGGGAACTCCGATCAAGGCGGGGGCGTGGCCGGGCTGATGCGCGGGCGCTTCTTCGAAAAGGTCGGCGTGCATGTCAGCACGGTCCACGGACAATTCAGCCCCGAATTCGCGAAACAGATTCCCGGCGCCGAAGCCGATCCAAGCTTCTGGGCCTCCGGCATTTCCCTGATCGCCCACATGCGCAATCCCCATTGCCCCGCCGCGCATATGAACACGCGCCACCTCGTCACCACGCACTGGTGGTTCGGCGGCGGCGGCGATCTCAATCCCACGCAGGCCTATCAGCGCGACGAAACAACCGAGGATGCGCGAGCCTTCCACGCGCCCTACCGCGACGCGTGCGAGAAACACGAAGCGGGGCTCTATGCGCGCTACAAGAAATGGGCCGACGAATATTTCTGGCTGCCGCACCGGGGCGAACCGCGCGGCGTCGGCGGCATTTTCTACGATCACCACAATAGCGGCCGCGACGCTGGCGAGGACAGCTGGGAGCGCGATTTTGCGTTTACGCAGGACGTAGGGCGCGCGTTCCTGGCGGCCTATCCGCCGCTGGTGCGTAAGCACATGGGCGAGAGCTGGACCGACGCCGACCGCGAAGAACAAGTGGTGCAACGCGGACGTTATGTGGAGTTCAACCTTCTCTATGACCGCGGGACAACGTTCGGGCTGAAAACCGGCGGCAATGTCGAAAGCATCCTCTCAAGCATGCCGCCGGTGGCGAGATGGCCTTGAAGCCTCTCAACGACTTCAGTTCGAACCGAGCCGCTGAAAGAACAGCGAGCCTAAGTCCTCGGAGTCCACATGGAATCCCTCGGCTCGCCCATATGCATCGCGAACGAACGTTAGCGACGGCACGAACCACTTGTCGGAGGAAAATAAGTCATCGCCTTGGGGGAAGAGTTTGACGGTTCCCGCAACTTCATGGCGGGCGACGATACCCTGTCCATCTTGGTTGATATCATAGTACGCCTGCAACTCGTCAGAATGATAGCGCCCCACCAATCGCACGATCTCTTCGTTCGGAAGCGCGGCGGGAGCGGCCGGCGTATAATCATCGGTCGGCGCCTCGATTGAGGGCGGCTGGACGCCGAGAAATAAATTCTCGATCACGCGCACACGCTCATAGGTCGCGTCGTCGCCATCATTGCTCAGATAGATCACCACAAGATGATCGTCCGGAAAGCTGTGGAGCGAGGTTCTAAACCCGGCGGAGAGCCCCTGGTGGCCGACGACCGCATGCCCGTCGCGCCGGCTATGCCAATTGCCGAAAACATAATCGCTTTCGGAACTCGTGGGCGTTGCCGATACTTGCGTCACGAGCCGGCGTGCCTGCTCGCCGCCGAGGCGGCCGTTTTGGTAATTGTCGAGCCACAAGATCAAGTCGTGCGCGCTGCAGGCCAGACCGCTCGACCCCAATGTCACCAGCCGCTCGGTCGAGGCGGGGAGCGGCTGCGGGTATTGCGAGCGATAGGATGCAACGCGCGCGGGCGGCGCGGGTTCACGGGCGAATCCACACTCATGCATCCCGAGCGGCGCAAAGATGTTTTCGGCCGCCCAGCGATCAAAAGGCTGGCGCCCCACCCGTTCAACAATCTTCGCAAGCAACACGTAGCCTGTATTGGAATAACGCTGCTCGTGACCCGGCGTGAAAGTAAGCGTTTGCTGACGCGCGGCCATGGCGAGGACATCGTCGGCGGAAATGCCGTCTTCGATTTCCCTTCCGACCAGAGCGAAGAGCCCGTCCCAGTCGCGCAAGCCGCTCGTATGTTCGAGCAAGTGCTGAACCGTGATGGTCGCACCATAATTCGGCATTTCGGGAAGATAACGTCGGATATCATCACTGAGGCTGAGCTGACCTCGCTCAACTAACAAGGCAATTCCGTAAGCGGTGAACTGCTTTGATATCGAGGCGAGTTCAAAGGGCGAGTGGAGGGAAATCGGACGCCGGCCGACCGTGTTCTCGATGCCGATGGCGCCCTCGTAAGCGATCTCCCCATTTTGGATGACCAAGACGGCCGCCCCAGGGCCCTGGGGATCGTACCAACTCTCAAACAACTGCCCCGCGCGCCCCGCCGAATCTTGCTCGCCACGTTCGCGTCGCGTCCATTCGATCGCGTAGGCGGCGGCTGGCGCGTCCCATTCGAACATGGCGATCTGGATGGAATATTCGCCGGCCTTTTGCGACTCGATAGTGACCACTTCGGCCAACCCAGCCCCGTTTTGGTCGATGATGCCAACAAGCACGCCGTCGGGATCGAATACGACCGCGGCAAGATTGCCCTGAAGTTGCTGGATGCGTACCGTCGCGAACTGCCCGGCCGCCAAACGGAGCGAGTAACGATGAACCTCGCCACCGCGCAGAATGGCGCTAACGTCACGGCGCAAGCGTAGCGGGACCGTCGGCAGGTTTGGGTGTGTCACAACAAAGCGTGATGTTGGATAGGCGGGCGCGTCGGTTTGGGCCCCTGCGGGCAGGCTCCAGGCAACCAGGAAAAAGCAAGCCAACATGCCGCCGCAAAGCGCTTTTTTCATGGCTATCCCCCCGGGCTGCCTTTGACGAAATCTCTCTGCAGGGATGCCAATGGTCAGCCGATTGGATGCAGACCGGGCGATGCAACCGCGGAAAAAATTGGGGAACTTCGACCCAACACGCGGCATCGATGGTCAAAAGTGGCCTTGATAAGAACCGCTAGCGTTACGCCGGCATTCTCGAGTTTTGGCACGATGCCGGAGGATCGCCGGCGGCCCATAGATCACGCCGCGTGCCTCTCCACCCACGCCGCGAACGCCGCCGCAAACGCGCCCAGGAACTTCCGTGTATCCTCGTTCTTCAGCGCGCCGTTTTCGTCAAACAAGGTATGCGCCGCGCCGATATAGGCTTCCGGCTGCTGGAGCGTCGGCATGTTGAGAAACATGAGGCTCTGGCGCAGGTGATGATTGGCGCCGAAACCGCCGATCGCGCCCATGGACGCGGAGATAACCGCCGCCGGCTTGCCGTTGAACACGCTCTGCCCGTACGGGCGCGAGCCGACGTCGATGGCGTTTTTCAAAACGCCCGGGACTGAGCGATTGTATTCGGGCGTCACCCACAGCACGGCGTCGGCGGTCTTCACCTCTTCGCGAAAACGCACCCATTGCGCCGGGGGCGCGGCCTCCAAATCCTGGTTGAAGAACGGCAGATCGCCGATCTCGACAAATTTGAACGCCAGCCCCGGCGGCGCCGTGGCGACGAGCGCCTCAGCGACCTTACGGTTCAAACTATCCTTGCGAAGGCTGCCGACAATAATTGCGACGCTGCGGCTCATCTTGCGTTCCCCTTGGGTTCAAACGGGTATATTGTTGCATATGCAACGAATTGCGATATAGATGCAGATGCAACAAAAACAAGTCCCGAAAACACTGGTTCTGCCGAAAGACCCGGTCCAGCGCGCCTGGGTCGCCGTGCAGCGCTTTGGACCGGCGCTGCTGGAGCGGGTCGAGGCGCGATTGCGGGCGGCGGGGCTCCCGGCGCTCGAATGGTACGACGTGCTCTGGGCGCTGGAACGCGAAGGGCCGCTGCGCCAACGCGACCTCGCCGACCACATGCTGGTCGCGCGCTATTCGATTTCACGGCTAATCGACCGCATGGAAGCCGACAACTTGGTCGAGCGGCGCGAATGCCCGCAGGACGGGCGCGGGCAGATGGTGCACGCGACGCCTGCAGGCCTCAAACTGCGCGAGACGATGTGGGCGGTTTACGGCAAGGCCATGCGCGAAGCGCTGGCGCCGCTGAGCGAGAAAGAAACGCTGCAGCTTGCGGCGCTGCTTTCTAAGCTGGCTTAGCACGACTGAATATTATCGCGGAGCCAAGCCGCGAACTCGCCTTCCTCAATCGCGCCTGCGGCAAGCGACAGCGTTTGTACAACAGCCTCAGTCTCACCAGAAACAAAACGAAAGCCGTTTGCCTCCAAAAACAACGCTGCGGCGAGGAATCCTGTGCGCTTGTTGCCATCGACAAACGGGTGGTTCTTGATAATGCCGAACGCATAGGCGGCCGCCAGCGCCGCCTCGTCGCCCTCGCCATAGGCAAACAAGTTCTGCGACCGCGCCAACGCGGACTCCAGCAACCCCATGTCGCGAACGCCAGCCAATCCCCCGTGCAAAGCTATCGATTCATCATGGAGCAACAACGCAGCCGCACGCTCGACCCAGGTCGGAGCTTTCACTTCGCCAGCTCACGCAACGCATTCCGATAGCGCTTCATGAGGTCACGCCCGATTGCGAGCTGCCGTTGCACTTCATCGCTGTAGGCCGTCAGCGCCACGCCTTCCGGCGTTTCGGAGACGCTCAGTTCGTCGCCCTCGCCAACGCGCAGCTTAGCCAGCACTTCCTTGGGCAGCACCACGCCCAGCGAATTGCCGATGCGGCGGACCTTGAGTGTGCGGCCAGCGGGTTTGACGGGCGCGTCGTGCGTGTATTCAACCTGCTCTGTATCGCTTACGCCCTTGTATTTGTTCTTATCTGTCATGGCTTGGCCTCCAACGTTATAACTAATGTTATAACACAAATCGAAGCCTGTCCACGCCATCCCCTGCGCCACGGCCTTGAGCCGCTCGATCACGGCGAATTCTAGTCCCACCAGCCCGTAAGGCTCGCCAACCAAAAGCAGAAAAGACAGGTTGCGAGAAGGACGACTCCGAGAATTGCAGTCTTCCAGGGGTTGTTCTGGTCGTTGTGTAGGCGAAGGAGCCGATCGGCGACGCCGTAAACCACAAAATAGATCACCAATAGAATTGGCACGCCAACAAAGAGGATCGCAACTTGCCCGCCGATGAGCAGCGCCACCGCTACCATAGCGAAAATACCTGCCATCCACTTGCCATTTGAGCTCATGGACAAAACCTCCCACGCTAACTCATCCCCTGCGCCACCGCCTTCAGCCGCTCCACCACCGAGAGCTTGTCTTCGGGGAAGTCGGCATCGACCCACCACGCTTCGACCTCGCGCAGCACCTCACCGATCTTCGGCCCCATGGGCACGCCGGCGGCCATCACTTCGTCGCCGCTCAGCGGGAGCTTCGGCGGGGTCCACATTTGGCCGTGCGCGATCAACGCGCGCCAAGCTTGCGCCTTCTCCCCGCCCGCGCCGGCCCAGGCCAGCATGACGCGGTCGCGGAAGGCTTCATTGCCGAGCTTGTAAATAGCGCGGCGCATTTCCTTGAGCGACATGTACGAGACGATCTTCAACTCGTGGCCCAACGCCGCGACCAGGCGGTCGCGTTCCTCGTTGGACAACTTCAGCCGCCGCGCCAATGCACGCGCGCCTTCCTGATCCTCAAGCGACGCCGCAACGCGCGTCATGGCGTCCACCGGCATCAGCAGATCGGCCTCGAGGCGGCAGAGCGCATCGAGGCGCTTTTCGTTGCTCATTTCCGGCAGCGCTCGCGCGCGAACTTCGATGGCGGTCATCCCCTCCCAGGCCGCGCGCGGATCGGGCGCGGCGAGCAGTTTCTTCACTTCCTTCCAGATCCGCTCGACCGAGAGCGCATCGAGCCCGGCGACCAGATCGGCGCAAGCATGCAGCCCATGCGGATCAAGCGGGCCCTTCGCGTACCAGGCGTTGAAGCGGAAATAGCGCAGGATGCGGAGATAATCCTCGCGGATGCGCTGATGGGCATCGCCGATGAAAATCACCCGGCCCGCGCGCGCATCGTCCAAGCCGCCGCCAGTGGGATCGTGGATCGCGCCTACCGCATCGGCATAGAGAGCGTTCATGCGAAAATCGCGGCGCTGGGCGTCCTCTTCCCAGCTTTCGGTGAACGCGACCGTGGCGCGGCGGCCATCGGTGCTGACATCGCGCCGCAGCGTGGTGACCTCGAACGGCTTGTGATTGACCACGACCGTCACGGTGCCGTGCTCAATGCCGGTCGGGTGCGCGGCGAAGCCGGCGGATTGCGCGATCTCGGTGACGCGGTCCGGCGCCAGCTGCGTGGCGATGTCGATATCATCGACCTCGCGCCCCATCAAAGTGTTACGCACGCAACCGCCAACGAAGCGCGAACCGTCGGGGCGCGCGGCTTCGAGCGCCGCGATTAGCGCCTTGGTTTCCGGCGCTTTGAACCAGGATGCGTGGGGAATGGCGACCATCGGCATTGTTCTTTGCGCAGTTTGCACTGCGCTTCAACCAATCCCATGCCTGTTCAGCCCTTCTTCTCCTTCGTGTTGTTCAGCGCGACGGCGCCCCTGATCAGCGCTTTGAACGCCTTCTCATTGATCGTGTCGCCTTCCCGGATGTCGATGGCGCGACGTGTGCCGGCGTCGAGGCTGGCGTTGAAGAGACGCGACGGGTCCTTGAGTGACGCGCCCTGGGCGAAGGTGAGCTTCACTTTGTCCTTGTAGGTCTCGCCGGTGCAGATGAGGCCGTTGTGCGACCAGGTGGGGACGCCCGCGGGGTTGGACGGCTTCTTCCACTTCGCTTCTTCGACCACGTGCGGATCGGCTTCCTCGATCAGCGCGCGGATGCGCGCCAAGGCATCGCGCCGCCAATCGCGTGCACTCGGCGATGGCGCTTTTCGCGTGGCTCTCTTTGCTGATTTCATGAAGCTAACGATCCCGCGCCACGCGGATGCCGGTGTCGTCGCCATGTTCGTGGCGCCGCCCTCCCCCGCGCCCGCCGAGGCTAGCCAAGTCCGAGCGCCACGACGATCCAATGATCGCGCGACGCGGGTCGCCCGGCTCATAGGGATCCTCGAGCCATTCGCCGACATTGCCGATCATGTCGTAGAGCCCGAATGCGTTCGGCTGGAACGTTCCCACGCGCCGCGGGCCCACGGGCCAGCACTCATCATGGAATGCTACGCCGTTGCGCGCGCCTCGCTCACAGACTGGGGTTTCGTTGCCCCAATAATAGTTTTGCCGCCGACCGCCCGGAAACGCCGCAAGCGCCCACTCCTCGGTTGTCAGCAATCGGTAGTGATTTCCTGCGCGTTCGCTCAACCAACGGACAAAAGCTTGAGCGTGATCCCAGGTTACATTCATCACCGGCAGCTCCGCGTATTCGGATTCCATCCACCCGCCCCAGCCTTCGTTGTCCGGCGTGTAGCCGTCGCAGCCGCCATCTTCCACGCACGCGGCCCATTGCGCGAACGTCACCTCGTATTGGCTCACTGCGAACGATTGTTCGGGTATCCACACCATGGACGGGCAATCTTCACAATCGCGGAAGGGTTCGGGCGCTGGAAACGAAACAGTCACGGGCGCTGCTCTGCGCCTTACTTCTTGGCATGGGCGAGAAATTTCCCATGCCGGGCAGTATGCAGAAACCGGATCGTCTTGCGCTGCCGCTTCACCGTGCGCCCAAGCGCCGATGATCACCGCAAGCGCAGCGGCCACTATCAAATGGATTTTCACACGCACTCTCCCCCCCGCGATTCGATGCCTTATGCTAGGAGAGCTTAGAGGCGCCGTCACCCATACAATCGCTCCCACAGCGCGCGGATCATGCCGGCGGTGGCGCCCCAGATGTGACGCTCGCCGTAGGGCATTGCGTAATAGGCGCGCTTGTAACCGCGCCATTCGCCTTCGCGGCGCTCGTGATTGGCGGGGTCGAAGAGGAACGACAGCGGCGCCTCGAACACGTCAGCCACTTCGCGCGGATCGAGCGTGAGCGAAAAGCCCGGTTCGACCAGGCCTACGATCGGCGTGATGCGAAAGCCGGTGCCGGTCTCGTAGCGATCCCAGGCGCCTATCGGTTCGATGAAGCGCGGATCGAGGCCGATCTCCTCGCGCGTTTCGCGCAGCGCGGTTTCGAGCGCGCTCGCATCGTCAGCGTGCACGCGTCCGCCGGGGAACGACACTTGCCCCGGATGCGCCGGCGTTTCCTCGGCGCGCTGCGTGAACAACATGGTCCAGCCCTCCGGCCGGCGCACGATGGGCGCAAGCACGGCGGCGGGACGAAACGTCGCCGGGCGATCCGGCCAATCGGCGTTCAAATCCGCATCGCCGCGCGCGCGCGTTGATGCTGGCGCATCGAGCGGATCGAGGCGAGCGCGGAGGAGGGATTCTAGGTGTACGCTCATGGCTCTCCTTGAGGATAGGACGTCTCCCCCAACTC
>JBEBIU010000067.1:0-15777 GCA_040080225.1 Terricaulis sp. | reverse complement strand
TGACGGCGAGGTGCGTGGGCGCCTCGCTGCCCTTCATCTCCTCCAGAAACTTCCACACCATGTTGCAAAAGCCGGCGACCGCGCCGACGCTCAAGCCATCGCTCGCCCGCGTCAGCGGCGGCAGCGCGTGGTAAGCGCGGAAAATGTAGCCAGAGCCATCGATCAGGAACAGGCGGGGAGTTGGAGGTTTGGACATGGAGACCATCTAGGCGCTTCACGATGCGTCGTCACGCCGTCCCGTTTTAGCCCCGCATCAACGCGTCGAAGTCCGTGCGGTCGGCTGCGCCTGCAAGCGCTTCACAATCGCCGGTGCGCAAGAAGGCAGAGGCCGTCTCCGCCAGTGCGCTTGCGGCCGCCCGGAACATCCAGGTCGCCGCCGAGAGCCGGCGCGCGCCGAGGGTCCACAGCGCCGCCTGGTCGGGAATTCCGGGCCAGCCCATTATGTTGAGGGGCAAGTCCACGGCGCCCGCGATCGCGCGAATGTCGTCGGGCGCCATCGCGAACGGAACGAAGTACCCGCTGGCGCCCGCCGACTTTAGGGCGCACCCGCGGCGTATGGTCTCCTGCAACGCCTGCTCCGGCGCGACGAGTTTTTTCAAGAACACGTCCGTGCGCGCGTTGATGTAGAGAGCGACCCCTGCGCGTTCAGCCGCTACGCGGGCCGCCTCGACCTTGCGCAGATGCAAATCGTGCGACTCACGCCCGTCTTCGAGATTGATCCCGACCGCGCCAGCGCCGATCAACGCCGCGACATTCTCCGCGACGCGCGCGGGATCGTCCGCGTAGCCGCCCTCCGCATCGCATGTTATCGGCAGAGCGGTGACGCGGGCGATCTCCTCCACTGTGGTCACAAGCTTCGCGATCGGGAGATCGTGGCCATCGGCGTAACCATGCGCCCAAGCCACCGCAGCGCTGGAGGTGGCGATCGCTCTGGCCCCGGCGCGCTCGATCAGCTTGGCGCTGGCCGCGTCCCAGGCATTGGGTAGGATCAGGAAGTCCCGGTGCAAGGCATGGAAGATCGCGGCATCTTGCGAACGTGCGGTCATAGGTGTCTCCTTGAATCGGAGGCGGAGCCTACTCCCTCGCTCGCGTCGGCGCCCGTCAAAACGGACATGCTCCTCTCGTTGCGGGCGGCGGCTGACCTGGGCTAAGCCTCGCCCTCGGGGGAATCCGTGGACCAGCCAACACCTCTAAGCAGAGAGATCACACCGGGCGCGGCGGTCGCGCCGCCGCCAGAGTGGGTCGACCTCGCGCCCTACACGATCCCGGAGACCCCTAACCCGCATTTCATCGCCAATGGCGTGTGCGTCCTGCTTGACGATTCCCAGATCGACCTCTGTGGACCGGAGCGCGCCTGGTTCTATCGCCGCGCCGACATGGTGACGGCCGCCGCCGGCGCTGAGCATGTCGCGCAGTTTTCGGTGAGCTTCGATCCCGCGTTTGAACGCGTTGAAGTTCACGCGATTACAGTGATCCGCGGCGGCGAACGCATCGAGCACGCTGGAACCGCGTTCTTCGAGGTGCTGCGCCGCGAACGCAATCTTGAGCGGCTCCAATTCGACGGCCGTTTGACCGCACACGTGACCATTCCCGACGTGCGCCAGGGCGACGTGGTGGAGACTGCCTACACTCTCTACGGAATGCGCAAGTCGCTGAGCGGGCGCCACTCTGCTTTCATTGCGCTCGAATGGCCCGTCGGCATCGTCGAAGTGCGGCTGCGCCAGCGGGCCCCCAAGGACAAGGCGATCGCCGAGCGGACTTACAACCGTACTTGGCCCGTGACCGAGTCTGAACTCGACGGCGCAACGGAACGACGGTGGCGCATCCTCGAACAGCACGCCGGCCGTTTCGAACAGCTGACCCCGCCCTGGACTCTTCAGAGCGCGGCGCTGCAATTCTCGGAATGGCGCAGCTGGGGCGAGGTGGCGGACGCCTTCAGGCCTTTATACCAAGGCGACGACGTTCTGCCCGCGGACGCCGAGGCCGAAGTCGCGCGCATTGGCGCCACTGAGACCAGTCCTGCTGCGCGCGCAGCAGCCGCGCTGCGCTATACCCAAAGCGCACTGCGCTATCTCGCCATTTCCATCGGCGAAGGGGGATACACGCCACGCACCCTGAGCGACATCGGCGCTACCCGTTACGGAGACTGCAAGGACAAGTCGAAACTCTTTGTCGCGATGGCGCGCCGGCTTGGCGTTGATGCCTGCGCGGCTTTGGTCAACACCCGCGACGGCTACAGCTTGGACGAATACCTACCCAGCGCGCAGCTCTTCGACCATTGCATCGTGCGCGTCGCAATCGACAAGTCTGTGTATTGGTTGGATCCTACCCGGCAGCTGCAGCCCAGCCCGCTCGACAAAATCTCGCAATGCTATTTCGGGTGGGCGTTGCCGCTGCACGACGGCGTCGCAGCGCTTGCGCGTATGGGCGAACCGCCAATGGCGCACTTATCTGAGACCAAAGAGCAGGTCACGCTCGGCGACCGCCCTGGAACGCCAGTTCGCTATGAATGGGAGAACACTTTTCGCGGGGTTCGCGCCGAAGGCGTGCGCGAACAATTTGCGCGCGACGGATCGGTGAGCGTGTTCAAGGCCTACGCCGACGACATTCAGCGCGTGTGGCCTAAGGCGCGGGTCGTCAGCCAGGACTTGGTTTCAGACGACGTCGCCAACAATGTTGTGATCGTGCGCGAAGTCTACGAGCTGGACGATGCCTGGGAGAAGGTAGACGACACTAATTATCAATTCCACACGCGCGACCTGGCCTTGCGCGGCTCGCTCGCTCCGCTCGATCCCGGCGAACGTAAACACCCCATCTTCCTTGGACAACCGGGACGGCGCACCCGCCATGTCGATGTCCGCACGGCGATGAAACACAGCGGCGGCTGGTCGCGGCGCGCAGGCTCCGGGGGCATTTCGTTCAGCGATGAGCTGCGGGCGGTCAGCTCCACTTGGCTGGTGCTTGAGCAGACCCTCGTCATCGGCGGTCTGACCCTGCCCGCGGAAGAGGTTGAGACCTATCGGCAGGTGCACCAAGGCTTGAACCAGAATGAGCTCGTGATCACCGAGGTGCTGCGCGGCAAGAAGTTCACCAACCGCAATCAACACAGCGAAAGCGGAGGCGACCTCTGGTCGTCGCTGCGCTGGTTATGGCTTTTTCTGATTCTGATCTCGGTGATCGCGCGATGCGCGTCCATTCAATGATTATCGGCGCCATCTAGCACAAAACGGCGGTCGCAATAGAGGCAATCGACGAAATCCTTCTCGCCGATTTCGTAGTATACCAAAGGGTGCCCCAGCGCGCCCCCGCCGTCACACTTTACACGCCGTGAAGACACAGCGACGACCTCCGGGCTAGACGTCGCGTCAGAACGGCCGGTGACGGCCTGATCGGTTTTGTCGCGCAGGTTTGTCATGGTCTCGTCTGACTTGCACTGGATGGGAAGGGTTCGTACCTAGAGCCCCTCGCGCGTTCGCGCAATGCGCGCGCTCAAGGTTCTCCATGCTCGCACCCGCACCCTCCCCCGCCTACGCCATCGAAGCGCGGGGTCTCGACAAAACTTACCGCGCCCAAGGGAAGGGCGCAGCGGTACACGCGCTCAAACAAGTCGACCTAGCCATCCCGCGCGGCGCCTTTTTTGGCCTCCTTGGCCCAAACGGCGCTGGCAAATCGACGTTCATCAACATCCTGGGCGGCTTGGTGGTGAAGTCGGGCGGGACAGCCAGCATCTGGGGCCACGACATTGACGCCGACCCGATGAACGCGCGCGGCGCCATCGGCATCGTGCCGCAAGAACTGAACATGGACCCCTTCTTCTCGCCCGCCGAAGCGCTGGAAATCCAGGCCGGCTATTATGGCGTGCGTAAAGCCGAGCGCCGCACTGAGGCAATTCTCCGCGCTGTCGGCCTGTGGGAGAAGCGTGACGCCTACGCGCGCACGCTCTCGGGCGGCATGAAGCGCCGACTCTTGGTGGCGAAGGCGATGGTGCACGCACCGCCCGTGTTGGTGCTGGATGAGCCGACCGCCGGTGTCGATGTCGAACTCCGTAAGCAGCTCTGGGACTATGTGCGCGCGCTGCACGCAAGCGGCGTCACCATCGTGTTGACCACGCATTATCTCGAGGAGGCGCAAGAACTCTGCGACACCATCGCCATCATCAATCATGGCAAACTGATCGCTTGTGAGCCGACAGCCCAGCTCGTTGGCCGCCTGGATCGAAAGACTCTGGTGGTGACGCCGCAGGCGCCGCTTGAACCACCGATAATGGGCTTTGAAGACGTAACCTTCGCCCTTAAGGCGACAGGCGCGTTCACGCTTACCTACAAGACCAGTGAACATAGTGTCGAAGAATTGCTCGATCGCGTGCGCGCGGCTGGCGTCAAAATCAAGGACCTCTCCATCGAGGAGCCGGATTTGGAGGATGTGTTCGTGGAGCTGACCGGCGCCGCCGATTCGACCGGCTAGAGCGATGGGATCAGGTACGCCACGAAAAGCGCGAGCATGACAGAATCAAGCGCCACCGCAACGCCCGCCTGTCGCGACAAGAATTTGCGCCCATGCGTCAGCACCAGCGCGATGAACATAAGTTTGCCGGCGCCAGTGAAGATCAGCACCAGCGGCCGCCATTCAGGATTGAAGGCGGCGTAAATCAGCATCGCGCCGCCGCCTGCGATCAAGCCGCCCCAATTGCGCACCACAAGTTTCGCGGCGGGCCCAGCGAGTTCCTCTCCGAAAATCGCTTGCATCGCCGTCCCGGGCGAAAATACGGCCTGCAACATGGTCAATGTCAGCAGGCCGCTGACCAGCATGATCCATTGCATGTTCTCGACGATGACGCTCATGCCGGACGCTCCGCCACCACGTTCGCGGCCATCAGACGTGCGCCGTCTTTCACGCAACGCTCATCAACGATGCGCCAGCCAAGCTGCCCCAGCAGGACCGTCGCCCGGCCCATGCGTTCGATGCCGCCCGGCGCTAGCACGCGCTCGACAAGCGCGAGCGCCCCCGCCAGCCCCTTCGGGTCGCCGAACGCGCATTCTGGCCGGCTGCACGGTCGGGAAGCCATTGACGCAGGCATAGGTTTCTCTCCATATTGACAATTGATCTGTCATATATGACAGGTGGGTTGTCAAATGAAAAAGCTGCGATGCGCTGCGCCGGAAGCGCTGCTGGAGCTGTCGGTAGCGGTGATCGAGCTCTATTTTCGGCTCGAGGCAGCCACCCAGGCCATAGCCGGCTTCGCCCACGCTGGCGGCGAATGGGGGATCATGCGTTCGCTGATCTTGAACGGCGACCAGACCGTGCCCGGGATGGCGCGCGCACGCCCGGTTTCGCGTCAGCATTGCCAGGGCATGGTCAATCGCCTGTGCGAGCAAGGGCTGGTTGAATTCGTCGAAAACCCAAAACACCGGAGAAGTCACTTCGTCAGCATCACCAAGAAAGGCCGCGTGCGCTTTCAGGCGATGACCGACCAGTTCCTCACCGCCGAGGCCGCTTTCACGCCGCATTTCAAGGCGGAGGAAGTCGCGCAAGCGATCGAGGTATTGCGACGTGCACACGCGCTGCTGGCGTTGTAGAACTAGGCCAAGGAAAGGCTCACCCATGACCGTCCGTCCGCTTTCCGATGCTCCCGCTATCGCGTTCGACGCCGAGGGCGTCGATCCGCATGATTATCTGAAGTCCTTCCGCGATCGGACGCCACTAGCGCGTACGCCACTCGGCATCGTGCTTGCGCTGCGTCACCGCCACCTCGATCTGGTCACCAGCGACGCCACCCGGCAGATGGAGACCGAAACCAAGGTGATGCAGGGCATCACCGAAGGCCCGATCTGGGATCTCACCACCACCGGCATGTTGTTCGCCAATGGCGAGGTGCACCGCCGCCGCCGTACGCCCGTGTCGCGCACCTTCGCGTTTAAGCTGATGGACGCCATGCGGCCGAAGGCGGCAGCACTTGCAGGTGAGTTGGTGCGCGAGCGGCTGGGAAGGGGCCCGATCGATTTCGTGAACGAGATCGCAGCGCAAATCCCGGCGCGCATCATCGCCGACATCCTGGGCATTCCGCGCAGCGATCTGCCGGTGTTCAAGCAATGGATCGCCGATACCGCCGAGTCGATCGGCTTCATCGACACTGGGCGGCGCCCGCAGATCGAGAAGAGTCTGGTCGAGTTCAACGCTTATGTGGAGAGCTTGTTCGAAGAACGCCGCGCCAGGCCGCGCGAGGATTTCATCACCGATTATCTGCGCACGACCACAGAGGACGGCGAGCTGAGCGAAGCAGAAGTCCGCACGCAAGTGCTGGGTCTCATCCTCGCCGGCTCCGACACCACGCGCGGCTCGCTTTGCATGATCCTGGCGCAATTGCTGCGTCACCCCGAGCAATGGCGCGCTTTTTGCGCCGATCCGGACGGGCTGAAGAAAAGCGTGGTCGACGAGGGCCTGCGCTTCGATCCGATCGTATCCGGCGTGCCGCGCGTCGCGCTGCGCGATCTGGAGATCGACGGATATTTGGTGCCGGCGGGCACGCCAATAGCGGTGTCGCTGCTCTCGGCGCTGCGCGATCCCGACGTGTACGCCGATCCCGACCGCTTCGACATTCGCCGTACCGACCATCCGCGCTGGCATCCCGTGTTCGGCGGCGGCGCGCACCGCTGCGTCGGCGAAGCGCTGGCGCGCGCGGAGATGGAAGAAACGCTGGCGACCATCGCGCGCCTCGCGCCAAACACGGAACTCGTCGGCGATTTTCCGAAACTGGCGCCGGGCGCGATCCGACAGGTGGGGGCGATGCGCGTGGCGTTTGCCTAACGGCTGGATCGCCAAGAGCTGACCCTAGACATGTTCGCGCCGGACAGTGGCCCCGGCGGGCCGCCTCTTGTGTGTGAACCGCGACCGATAGTCGCTTGGCCGCACACCAACGCGCGCTCGAAAGAGGCGCTGAAGGCTGTCGATGGAGCCAAGTCCCGCGCGATCCGCCACTCGTTCAAGTGGCCACGTTGTCGTCTCAAGCAATAGCTTGGCCTGATCGAGCCGGGCATCGAGCACGAACTTAGCTGGAGGCACGCCGGTTTGCCGGGTAAACACGCGCGCAAAATTGCGCTCACTCATGCCGGCGCGGCGCGCCAGCGTAGGCACGCTCAAATCCGCGTGCGTATGCTCGACAATCCAGGAAACAAGCGCCCGCATCCGATCACCCGCATTGCGTTGAGCAACGGCGCCGGTGCTGAACTGCGACTGGCCGCCGGGTCGGCGCAGGAACAGAACAAGTTCGCGGGCGATCTGTGCGGCGACATCGCCGCCAAAATCGGCTTCAACCAGCGCCAAGGCGAGATCGATCCCGGCGCTCACGCCTGCCGACGTGCAAACGGGCCCGTCGATGACATGAATCGCGTCGGGCTCGACAGCCACGTCGGGAAAGCGACGTCGCAATTCCTCGCAGGCGTTCCAATGTGTCGTAGCGCGGCGTCCGTCAAGCAACCCCGCCGCCGCGAGCGCGAAGGCGCCGGTGCAGACGCTGCCGATGCGGCGCGCCGACTTCGCCGATCGCACCAGCCATCTGGCGACCCCCTCATCGAGAATGGCGCGGCGGAGAGAGGTTTCCTCGCCGCCAGCAACAAGGATCATATCGAATGGGCCTCTCAAGCGCCCGAGCGCCCTGGTATTCGCCAGGACAAGGCCGGCGCTGGTCCGCACGTTGCCGCCCCGGGGCGAAGCGATGATGACGTCGGGCGCTTCAGGGCAGAGCCGCTTCGCGCGCGCAAACACGCTGGCGGGGCCCGACACGTCGAGCGGCTCCACGCCGTCAAAGACAACCAAAACGATAGGCGTCGTTCTCCGGGGCATGGCGTAATATGCGGTGTGGTTGTCCTTTCGGTCAAGCACGGACGAAGCTAGTAATAAGGCTTTCGGAGGAGGCGCCTGAAATGGATCGCAGAAGTTTTCTTGTCGCTGGCGCAGCCCTGAGCTTTGGCGGCTGTGCAGCTACGGCGACGGGCGCCGCGCCCACGCCGCTGGATGCAAACGAGCAGGCCCAGACCATATCGGCGCTGCGCCCGCCCAAGCGCACGCGCCCTGTTGTTGCGGTTCTCGGATCGCCCGATGGCGCGGAGACGACCGATCTCATCGTTCCCTATGGCGTGCTGCGCCAGTCTGGTTTGGCGGAGGTGAGGGTCGTTTCGCCGACAACAGCAGCGATGCCCTTGATGCCGGCCCTGAACATCCGCCCACAAATGGACCTCGCCGCCTTTGACGCCCACTGGCCGGACGGCGCGGACTACGTGATCGTGCCTGCCCTGCACCGCGATGATGATCCGACAATTCTTAGTTGGATCATGGCCCAAAGCAGAAAAGGCGCGCTCATCTGCGGCATTTGCGCTGGAGCGCTGGTTCTGTCGAACGCAGGTCTGATTGACGGCCGGCGCGCAACGACGCACTGGTATCGCATCGATGAGCTCCAGCGCTCTAATCCGAACATGCGATGGGTGCGCGATCGCCGCTATGTCGTTGATGGTGGCGTCGCCACGACCACCGGAATATCAGCATCCGTTCCGCTCTCGCTGACATTGGTTGAAGCGATCGGTGGGGCCGACGCGGCTTCCGCGCTTGCCCGCCAGCTGGGGGTCGCGTCATGGAGTGCGGAGCACGACAGCGCCGCTTTCCGGTTGTCCGGGAGCGCGGTTTGGACGGCATTGCGCAACCGGGCCGCCTTCTGGCGCCAAGAACAGATCGGCATTCCCATCGCCGACGGCGTCGATGAAGTGACACTCGCTTTGGTAAGCGATGTGTATTCGGAAACCTATCGGTCTAGCGCCTTTGCGATTGGCCAAGGCATTGCACAGATCACGACGTCGCAGGGACTTGAACTGCTTCCCTCTTCCTCATCAGGCATGGATCGCGTGATTGCCCCGCTGACGGGCGCTCTGCCCATGCACGCGCTGAACGCGGCGCTCCGCGACATCACCGCCCGGTATGGGCGCGCCACCGCAGAATTCGCCGCGCTCAACCTCGAATACCCTTGGCGCGGCTGACCCTTCCACTAGAGCCACAGGGGCAGCGCAAACGAAAGCGGCCGGCGCTTCGTAGCACGCCGGCCGTCTCGGTTGTTGTTGCTGCCGCGAGCTGAGCTTAGCGCCCGCCCATCACTTGCGCCTTCATCACCGCCGATTGGCGGAAGGCGAGCTTCTTGGACGCCTTGATCTTCACCGGCTCGCCGGTTTGCGGGTTGCGGCCCATGCGCGCCTTGCGCGCGCGGATCATGACCATGCCGATGTCGCCGATCTTCACCTTCGCGCCCTTGAGCACATAGGCTTTCACCACATCGATATAACCTTCGACCATACCCTTGGCTTCGGACTTCTTGAGACCGAGATGATCGGCGACGCTTTGCAGCAGCGCGCTTGCGGTAACGGTCTTGCCGGGGGTGGCGGCGACTTTCACGGCCTTCGCCACCGGAGCGGCGGCTTTCTTGGCCGGCGCCTTCTTGCGGGCTGGGGCCTTCTTCATCGCTTTTTTCGCTGCTTTACGAGCCATTTCTCTTTTCCCTGTTCCAAGTTGTCGTTCAAAAATTCTCGTGGGTTAACTCACCGAACCACCGGTAACGCATGGGTGCTTTCGGCCCCGCTCTCACCGGCGACAACGCGAGTGATGCCATCCAATACTTGATGGAGCGTGACCGTCTATCTCCAAACTACGCAGAAATCCCGCTATTTCGCAGCATTTTCGCGCGCTATGTCGGCCTCCCTTGCATGCCGCTGCGCGAGTCGCAACGCTGAAGTCGCTATTTTTAGCGGTTTTTCTGCGGAAAACGTTAAGCTTGCCGCCGGGTGTGCATGACGATTCGCGCCAGATTGACGCGGGCGCGCGACGGAAGCCCTAGCGCAAGGCCATGCGAATGGCGCCGTCCAAGCGCACGTCTTCACCATTGAAATAAGGGTTTCTGAGCATTTCGAGCGCGAGCGACGCGTATTCCTCAGGCCTGCCCAGGCGCTTCGGGAACGGAACGCTGGCGGCCAATCCCTCGCGCACTTTCTCTGACGCCGCTAGCATCAGCGGTGTTTCAAACGTGCCCGGCAGGATCGTGTTGATGCGAATTCCCTCGCTGCAGAGGTCACGCGCGATCGGCAGCGTCATGCCGACAACGCCGCCTTTCGACGCCGAGTACGCGGCCTGACCGACCTGTCCGTCCTCAGCCGCCACCGAGGCCGTCATAACCATGGCGCCGCGTTCGCCTTCGGCTAACGGCGCCAAACTCAGCATGCCGGCCGCGGATTTCGCGACGCAACGGAAGGTGCCGACCAGATTGATCTGGATGGTGAGGTTAAAAATATCGAGTGGAAAGTGCTTGATCGCGCCGGTTTCCTTGGAGCGGCTCGCCGTTTTCATGGCGCTGCCAATGCCGGCGCAATTGACCAGGATGCGCTCTTGGCCGTTGGCGGCGCGCGCGGCCGCAAAGCCGGAATCGACGCTTTCATCGCTGGTGACGTCGACCTTGCAGAAAGTCGCGCCAAGCTCAGCGGCGGCGGCGGCGCCACGCTCTTCGTCGCGATCGAAAATCGCCACTTTGACGCCCTCGGCGCGCAATTTCTCCACCGTAGCCCTGCCGAGCCCCGAGGCGCCGCCCGTCACCACTGCTGCAATGTCCGCTGAAAGCCGCATGTCGTTCTCCTAGCTGCGCGCTGTCTTAGCGCGCGAAAACGAGGGCGCAACGGCTTGGCGTCCGCCAGCGAAGTCCCTAAGGCTGAGATGTGGGAGGCAGAATGGCATTCGGCACCATTTCTTGGGCGCTTTGCGGGTTGGGAGCCGCCGCCGCCGCGGCATACGGTTTCAGATTCGTTGGGCGCGCTCCGGGCTTACTCGCCGCCGCAGTGAAAACCGCGTTCATGGCCGCATTCGCTGCCGCATTCGCGCTCGCCGGCGCCGAGCCCCTTGTGGTTGTCGCCCTGGCCGCATCGACGGCCGGCGATTTGTTCCTGGCGTTCGACGACAAGCGCCTTGTGCCCTTGGGCATTCTCTCGTTCCTGATTGCGCAACTCGCGTATTTCTTTGTGTTCCTAACGCTGTGGACGCTCGCGCCTGACGCTGCGCCACTTTGGCCGCGCACTGCCGCCATGGCGCTGGTCTGCGCGACAAGCCTCGGGTTTCTCGTGTGGATGGCGCCCAAGCTCGGCTGGATGGCGCTGGGTGTCGTGCCCTACGCGCTCGCGATCACAGCGATGGCAGGCATGGCGTTTTGGCTGCCCTGGGCCGGCTGGCCGGCGATGCTCGGCGCGGTGAGCTTTCTGGTCAGTGATTTCGTGCTGGCGGTTGAACTATTCCGTCTGCCGCCGGACGCGCCCGCGCGGCGCATCACCGCGCCGGTGGTGTGGTGGAGCTACGTCGCGGCGCAGGTGCTGATGGTGGCGGGAATCGCGCTGGCTCGCGCGGCGGTCTAAGTACGCTCGATCGACTTGCTGAATTGGATCCTTCGCTCGATGTGGCGAGCATCTCAGCGCGTGCAAACACGCCCGCGTCTGCATTTCGACGCGCCCCTCGCGCCGCCGCTCCGCCGGGACCTTCTCTGCAAGAGCGAGGGTTGGAGCGCCTTACTCCATCACCACCACCAGCTTGCCTGTCGCGGTGCGATCCATCAGCGCGCGGATCGCTTGGCCGCCCTGCGTCAGCGGATAGCGTTTGGAGATGCGCGGCTTGATCTTCCCCTCGCGGTAAAGCGCAAACAGGTCGCGCACGTTTTGCTGGTGCAGTTCCGGCTCGCGCGCGGTGCTTGCGCCCCAGAATACGCCGACGATGGAGGAGCTTTTCAGCAGCGTGAGATTGAGCGGCGGCGTGGGAATGCCGGCGGGAAAACCGACCACCAGATAGCGCCCGTTCCAATTCATCGCCCGCAAAGCCGGCTCGCAATAATCGCCGCCAACCGCATCGTACACCACATCCGCGCCACCGCCCGTGGCTTGCTTGAAACTCTCCGCGAGCGCGCGGCTTTGTTCCTTGGCGAACGCGCCTGGGGGATAAATCACTATGGCGTCCGCGCCGGCGGCTTTCGCGAACGCGGCTTTCTCCTCGCTCGACACCGCGCCGACGACCTTCGCGCCCATGGCTTTCGCCAATTCGATCGCGGCCACGCCGACGCCGCCGGCCGCGCCGAGAATCAACACCGTTTCGCCCGCTTTCAGCTGGCCGCGATCCTTCAGCGCGTAATACGAGGTGCCGTAGGTAAGGATGAAGGCGCTGGCTTCGTCGAACGGCATCGCATCCGGGATCGGGATCACGCGCGCGGCCTGCGCCTTGGCTTTCTCCGCGAACCCGCCCCAGCCGAGCGAACCGATCACGCGCTGGCCGACCTTCACGTTGGTCACGCCGGCGCCGACGCTCTCGACCACGCCCGCGACTTCTCCACCCGGAGAGAAAGGCCGCTCCGGCTTGAACTGGTATTTATCCTCGACGATCAGCGCATCGGGAAAATTCACGCCCGCAGCCTTCACCGCGATCACGATTTCGCCCTCGCCCGCGACGGGGTCCGGCGCGTCCACCAGCTCCAACGTCTCCGGCGGGCCGATCTTGGTGCTCATCAGCGCTTTCATGGGGTGCTCTCGGCTTGGGGACACACACTCACGGCGATGACGCCGCCAAGTTTGACCCCGTTGTGCGAATGAGTGTGTGTCCCCGGAGCACGACGACGAGTCAAGCTAGGCCCGGGGACACACACTCACGACGCCGACGCCGCCAAGCTTACCTCAGTTGTGCGCATGAGTGTGTGTCCCCTCTCCACATGAGTGTGTGTCCCCTCTCCAGCGCTTTGAGCCATGCCACCCCGCCAAGCGGTCGCCCGGTTGCAGCGGCGCAGCGCAATTTCTTCGCCGCTTCTACGCCGACATCGGTCTCGAAGAAGCGCGGCATGTCCGTACGCACGCGCAGCTGCAGAGGTTGCGCGCGCACCAGCGCGTCATCACGCCCGTTTAAATGCGCGCGTACGCTCGACCACGGCCAGTCCTGCGCGCGCTCGACCAACCCCGCGCGCACAGGATTCAAGCCCACATAGCGGCTTGCCTGCACAAAATAATCTTCGTCCATCGGATAGGAAGTGAATCGTCCTTGCCACAGATACCCAGTCCAGCGCTCGCGCAGATTAATCGCGCGCGTGTAGCGCTGATGCAGCGGCGCCAAAGCCGCGCGCAAGCCGTCTTCGCGCTTCGGCGTGAGGATGAGTGGGACGTGGTTGGGCATCAGGCAATAGCCCCAGCACTCGACCTCCGCCTTGGCGCACCATTCCGCAGCCAGCTGCAGATAGCGGATGTAGTCGCCGTCGCCGAAGAAGGTTTGCTGCCGGCGATTGCCGCGCTGCGTGACATGGTGCGGCGCGCCGGGCGCCACTATGCGGGACAAGCGAGGCATGGCGATAAGAGACCTCCCGAGCACTTTGTACACGGTTTGTTCCGCCGGCGCAAGGGTGAGCGGGGGGACACACACTCATCGCGCCGCCTGTGGGAGTTTGTAGACGCTTGCGCCTTGAGTGTGTGTCCCCGGCCCTGTCCGGCCCTGTGTCCCGGCCCAGCGAGGTCGGCGACGTTGCGCCCAGCACTTCCAGCGGATCGTAGGGCTTGAAGGTTTCGGCGGTGTTGGAATTGCGTTGCACGCCGACGGGGATGATGAGGGGCTGGCCTTCGATCAGCGCGCTTTCGGCGGTCAGGCCGTTCACTTCGGCGATTTTGTACCACAAGCTCGCATCGCCCCAGAGTGCGGACGCGATACCAGCGAGCGTGTCGCCCGATTGCACCGTGTAGGTTCCCCCGCGTTGATCGGATCGTAAGCGAGATCGAAATCCGCGTACGAGGACGCGGCCGGCCCCCCGTTCTGCTTCTGCGGCACGCTGTCGAGATAGCTGACATCGATGGTGCCGTTATTGCCGACATAAGCCTGCTGGCGGCCGGAGAACCTGTACCAGATTTCGTGCGGATCGCCGCCGGAGCCCGAAGGGCGAGTCGCCGCCGGCCCTTGCATTCCATCACAATTCTGCTTTGTTGAATTCCATGACACCAGAGCGGCAAATCAGGGCGTTCTACACTGGCGAGACGATCCGGGTTTACCAGGCCTATTCGGACGCCATTGCCGACACCGCGCTGAAGCACGGCACGTTCGTCTCGCCGCCCTTCAGCATGAATCGCATGACGTGGATCAAGCCCTCGTTCCTGTGGATGATGTATCGAGCGGGGTGGGGCTACAAAGACGGCCAGCGCCGAATCCTGGCAGTCAACATCACGCCCGAGGGCTTCAATTGGGCGCTGGCGCATTCCTGCCCAAGCGAGCGTCCGCATGGCCTGGACGATGAGGGATGGCGCCAGCTCAAGGCTGCCTCGCCTGTGCGCATCCAATGGGACCCGGAGCGCGATCTGCATCTTGCCCCGCTCCCCCATCGCGCGATTCAGATCGGCCTCAGCGGCGAGGCGGTCCGGCTTTACGTGAGCGATTGGATCAAGACGATCACCGACATCACGGCGCTCGCGCATAACATCTACGCCGATGTCAAGGCCGGCGATCTCGATAGCGCTCGGTCTCGGTTGCCCGCTGAGCGAGCCTATCGCCCAAACGTCTCTCTCGGCTAATCCACAGAAAGCGAGATTCGAAGGGGTCGTTCGACAAACTCAGGGCTGCCATCTTCGCGGCGACGTTTCAGCTCCGTGAAGACAGTTTCGATCTCGGCCCATCGCCCCACTTGGTACAGTGAAGCGTCTCCCTCTTCGAGGGACAGCATGTTCCATATGAACTTCACGCCGTCATTGCTTTCGATCTCAAAGGAGTTCGGCTCGTCACCATAGTCCATCCCCGCGACAAAAAGCCTCGTTATTACGCCTCGATATTGCTCTCGCCTGATCAGCCCCTTGTCGACATCTCTCCACCATTCAGGCGATCCGAAGAGGCCATGTGTGGCCGCGAGTCCCATCAATGGTTTTTCCTTGTTCAAGGATAGAGCATGGGTTCTCCTCAACCGCTCGGGATCGCGTGCCAGCTCGTCTTTCAGAGCATAGACCACTTTCATGTCTGCCATATCGGACCTTAATGTTCGGTGGCGGAGAGCCAAGCGCGGGGCGTAATCGTCTCGACCTGCACAATACCACGATTAAATAGTTGTAGAGCTGTCCCCCGTCCCAGGCCGGTGGTTACGACGCCTCTTTCGAGTTTGAAGAGCGCGTTAGTATTCATCCAAGCGCCGGTGCGGAACGGCAATTCCGAAAGCAAGTCAACACCCAGTGCACTGTTGTGACGAATTCCAACCTGCATGAGTCGCTCCATCGTCCCGCGTTCGAGCGCAAAACGCACCATGACGCTGTCTCGCCCAGCTCCGTATCCGACATCGGTGAGGTAGTCCACGGACGGCGAAATAGCACTCGAGGGGACACACACTCATTTGAACGGCTGTGGGAGTTTGGCGGCGCCTGCGCGATGAGTGTGTGTCGCCGCTAGCGCCGCACCGCGCTCCACGCCTATAACCCGCCTATGATCTGGGCCCTTGCACTTCATGGCGGCGCTGGCGACATCGCTGCCCATCTCGTCGCGCGCGACGAGGCGCATATGGCCGGCGTGCTCGATGAGGGCGCTGCCATGCTGGCGCGCGGGGCGTGCGCGCTCGATGTTGTCGCCGCCATGGCGGAGGCGCTGGAAGCCTGCGGCTTTCACCAAGCGGGCAAAGGCTCGGCGCCGAACAGCGCCGGCAAGGTCGAGCTCGACGCTTCGATCATGGACGGAGAGACCAGGCGCGCGGGCGCGGTGGCGGCGCTTTCGGGCTTTCTC
>JBEBIU010000170.1:0-3571 GCA_040080225.1 Terricaulis sp. | reverse complement strand
GCAACTGTGCGTCCGACCAAATGCCGCGCCGCCGCTTGCGCCGCCTCGATCGCCGCGCCGGTGGCGTCGCGGGCGCGACCCACCGGCGCGCCATCTGGCGCGCGGATCGCATCGGCGCCGATGTCCTGGCCGCTGGCGAGCAGCACAGCGCGGTGCATCGCGTTCTCGAGTTCGCGGACGTTTCCAGGCCAAGCGTGCGCCATCACTTGCTCGTAGCCTCCCTTGGCTAGGCGGCGTGCCGGGCGGCCGTTGGAGCGGGCGTATTTGTCAATGAAGAAATGCGCCAATGCGGCGAGGTCGTCCTTGCGCTCGCGCAGGGGAGGAATGCGCAAGTTCACGACGTTGAGCCGGTAGAGCAGATCCTCGCGAAACTCGCCCGCGCGCACAAGGTCGCCTAGGTCGCGGTTCGAAGTCGCCAGCACGCGAATATTGACGCTCACCGATTTCCCGCCGCCGACGCGGTCGATCACACGCTCCTGCAGCGCCCGCAGCAGTTTCGACTGCAGCCGCAGGTCCATCTCGGATATTTCGTCAAGCAGCAGCGTGCCGCCGTCGGCTTCCTCAAACTTGCCGATGCGGCGCGCGATAGCCCCCGTGAACGCGCCCTTCTCGTGGCCGAACAACTCGCTCTCCAGCAAATTCTCCGGGATTGCTGCGCAATTGACGGCGATGAATGGTTTGTCCTTGCGGCGCGAGCGTTTGTGCACGTAGCGCGCCAGCACTTCCTTCCCGACGCCGCTCTCGCCTGTGATCAAGATCGAAGCGTCCGAAGCCGCGATCTGATCGGCCATGGCGATCACCGCTTTCATGCCCGCGTCTTCCGCGATCAGGGGGCGTTCGTCGTCGCAGACTGCGGCAAGCACCGCCGCGATCAGCTCCGGGTCCGGCGGCAACGAAATATATTCGCGTGCGCCGGCGCGAATCGAGCGCGCCGCCATATTGGGGTCGATGCCGACGCCGGCCGCGACCACCGGAACGACGATGTGCTCAGCTTCGTTGGCCGCGATCAATGCTGCTATATCGAGGCTCGCATCGACCATCAGCAGATCGGCCCCGCGCCCAGCGCGCAGGGCGTGCGTAGCTTGCTCGATCGTATCGACGAGGGCGACCTTGGCGCCGTGCGCCATGGCGATACGCGTGGCGGCGGAAATCTGACCGCCAAGGGCGCCGACGATTAAGAGACGCATGGGAAATTCCTTGGGCCGTGAAAAAATCTAGTCCCCCTCCCCTTGAGGGGAGGGGGCAGAGGGTGGGGTGGCGTGCCGAACGTCATGATTGGGAGTGCGTGCCGATGACATGCACCTTCTGAGATCGCGAATGCACCGGAAATTGCGCGCCGGAAGGCGAGCGCTCTAACCTGGAGCCGCAGCGCATCACCCCACCCCCTGCCCTCTCCCCCAAAGAACGCTTTCTGGGGGAGGGGGGGCGTCTCGTTCGAGCGCGCATTGTGAATTCTCACGCTGCGTCTCCGTCCTTTATGATTTCGGTCATGGTGACGCCGAGCCGTTCATCGACGACGACGATCTCGCCGCGCGCGACCAAGCGGTTGTTGACGTAGATGTCGATCGCCTCGCCGACCTTGCGGTCGAGTTCGATCACCGAACCGCGCGCCAGGCGCAACAACGAGGCTACCTCCATGTGCGCGCGCCCGAGCACCGCCTGTACGCTGATCGGGACGTCGTAGACGGCGGCCAGATCGGTGGCGTTGCGTTCAGTCGCGGCGTCGGGTGTTACTTCAGCTTGGTCGGGTGAGAACTCGTCGAGCTTCAGATTACTCATGCTTGCCTCATTGCGCTGTACTGAGAGCGGCGTCGATCAGCGCGCCGATGCGTTCGGCCGCGTCTTCCGCGCTAAGATGAAGGACGCCGTCCGACCAATCGATCGAGATCTGGCCCGCCGGCAGGTTGGGTTCTGCGCGCAACAGGATGGCGCCAGAATAGGCGTGAGCCTCACGCATCGATTCTATCCGCGGCTGCAGCGTATCAGCTGCGTTCGCGGGCAGCCGGATCATCAGGCGCGGTTGGTGGCGCAGTGCGTCCAACGCCGCTTCGATGGCCGCGGCGGCGTGTTCGGCGCCGTGAGCATCGAGCGCGGCGCCGGCGATCTTCCGTGCTGCAGCAAGCGCTACGCGCGCGCCTTCGGTTCGCGTCGTCTGACATTCGACTTCGAGACGGGAGAGGATGCCGCGCGCGGCTTCAGCCAAGGCCTCCAGCGCTGACGCTGAGCGCCGCTCTGCTTCCGCCAAAGCATCTGCTTTGCCGCTTTCATAGGCCGCCTTGCACTTGGCCTCGACTTCCTCCGGCTTCAACGCCCGCTCAGCCTTGAGGACGGCGCCGTCGGGCGCGAACTCGGTGGTGAAGGCGTATTTGCGAATCTGGGCCATTAATAGATCAGCTCGTCTTCGGACTTGCCTTCCGACAAGACGATCTCGCCGCGCGCCGCGAGGTCTTTGGCCACCGCGACCATGCGCGTCTGCGCAGCTTCCACATCCTTGAGCCGCACTGGCCCCATGCCCGCCATGTCGTCGCGCAGCAATTTGGCGCCGCGCTCGGACATATTGGAAAAGAAAAGCTGGCGCAGTGTGTCCGACGACCCCTTGAGCGCCAGCGCCAAGTCCGACTTATCGACGCCGCGGAGCAGAGTCTGCACGCCGCCGGCGTCCAGTTTGCCGAGGTCCTCGAACACGAACATCAGTGCGCGTATGCGGTCGGCGCCGTCGCGGTTGCGCTCCTCGAGCGCCGAGAGAAACTTGCTTTCGGTCTGGCGGTCGAAATTGTTGAAGATCTCGGCCATCATCTCGTAACTGTCGCGCTTGGAGGTGCGCGCCAGATTGGACATGAACTCGGTGCGCAGCGTGGTCTCGATTTTGTCCAAGATTTCGCGCTGCACCGGCTCCATAGCCAGCATGCGTTGCACGCACTCGGCTGCAAAATCGTGGGGAAGCTCAGACAACACCTTGGCCGCGTGTTCAGGGCGCACCTTGGCGAGCACGACAGCGACGGTTTGCGGATATTCGTTCTTCAGATAGCTCGCGAGCACGGTTTCGTTGACGTTGGCGAGCTTGTCCCAGATGTTGCGTCCGGCCGGGCCGCGGATTTCCTCCATCAGCGACTCGACTTTTTCCTTCGGCAGAAATCCGTTGAGCATGCGCTGGGTCTGCTCAAACGAGCCCATCAGCGAGCCAGAGCCGGACAGCTTTTGCACGAAGTCGACGACCACGGTTTCCACGGTCGCGGCCGGCACGATGCCAAGCGAGGACATCGTTTGGGACAATTCCTTGATCTCGTCTTCGTCGAGCAGGGTCCACAGCTTTTTCGCTTCTTCGCCGAGGCAGAGAAGCACGATCGCGGCTTTTTCGATGCCGGTGAGGCGTGCGACGTCGGCTCGCCCGCTATCGCCGGGACCCTTCGGTTCCTCGGCCGCTTTGCCGGCCGCTGGTTTTGCGAGCGCGCTCATGATTTACATCGCATTGTTGAGCCAGCCGCGGATGATCTGCACCGATTCATCGGGGTGCTGGCCGACCACTTCAGCGATCTTCTTGACCGAGGAAGCGCGCACGCGGCCTTGGATG
>JBEBIU010000066.1:0-15895 GCA_040080225.1 Terricaulis sp. | reverse complement strand
ACCAGCGCGTTGGCGCCGGCGGCCAGAATGCGCGGCGCTGTGGCTGCGCTCACACCGCCATCGACTTCGAGCGCGATGTCGCGGCCGCTGGAATCGATCTTGGCGCGCACCGCGGCGATCTTAGCCAGCGTGCTCTCGATGAAGCTCTGGCCGCCGAAGCCTGGGTTGACGCTCATCACCAATACCAAGTCGATGAGATCGAGCACCGGATCGATCGCGTCCGCGGGCGTGCCGGGATTGAGCGAGACGCCGGCTTTGGCGCCGCTTGTCTTGATCGCCTGCAGCGTGCGGTGCAGGTGCGGGCCGGCTTCGGGGTGGGCGGTGATAATATCGGCGCCGGCTTCACGGAAGGCGGCGATGTAGGGATCGACCGGGGCGATCATCAAATGCACGTCGAGCGGCAATTTCGTGTGCGGCCGCAAGGCCTTCACCACTGCCGGCCCGATCGAGATGTTAGGAACAAAATGCCCGTCCATCACGTCGATATGGATCATGTCGGCGCCGGCGGCGTCCACGGCGCGCACTTCCTCACCCAGCTTGGCGAAATCGGCCGCAAGGATCGAAGGTGCAATGAGCGTGCGCGCCATGGCTCCGTGCTAGCGGCGCCCGCGCGAAGGCGCAAGGCGAGCACATTTCGGCGTCAATCTAACCGAGCACCAGCCGCGCCGCGAAGAAGCCGTCGAGGCCGCCGATCTCGGGCCAGTGCGAGGGCAGGGTGCGCAGATCCCCGTCGGCGTCGATAAAGTCTGCGGCGCCGGCAATTTCCTGCGTCGCGACGGGCGCGCGCCGCCAGCCCAGTTTCAGCGCGGCGGCTACAATTCCAGGCCCTTCTTCCGGCTCAAGCGAGCATACGGCGTAAACCAGAGGCGCGCCAGGCTTCAGCAATGCGGCGCATGCTGACACGAGTTGCGCCTGCAATTCCGCCAACGCGCGCACATCCGTCGGCCGCCGCTGCCAGGCGATTTCGGGATGGCGGCGCAGCGTTCCGGTCGAAGTGCAAGGAGCGTCGAGGAGAACAGCGTCGAACGGTTCGCGCGCTTTGAACTGAAGCGCGTCGGCGCAGATTATTTCGGCGTCGAGCTTGGTGCGCGCGAGGTTTTCGCGCAGGCGCGCCAGTCGCGATTGCGACTTGTCCACCGCGGTCACCAGCGCACCCGCCGCCGCCAATTGCAGCGTCTTGCCCCCGGGCGCGGCGCAGAGATCGAGCACTCGCCTGCCCCGGACATCGCCCAGCAAGCGCGCTGGCAAGGCTGCCGCCGCGTCCTGCACCCACCATGCGCCCTCGGCGAAGCCGGGGAGGCCAGCGATTGCGGAAGGCGCGTGCAGGCGAACGCCGCCCGTCGGCGCCAGCGCTCCGTCGAGTTTCGTGGCCCAGCCGACGGCGTCGTCCTTCACGCTCAAATCAAGCGGCGGTTCGGCGAGCAGCGCTCGGGCCATGGCTTCGGCCTCGCCGCCATAGGTGGCGCGCCAGCGTGTGTAGAGCCATGCCGGCAGGTCCGCGCCTGGCGGCATCGTTGCGAGCAATGCCGCGCCTTCGCGTGCAACCCGGCGGAGCACTGCGTTCATGAGCTTGGCGAACCCGCGCGCTTCGCGCATCGAATTGGCGGTTTCAACGGTTTCGCCGACAGCGGCGTGAGCGGGCGTGCCGAGCACCAGCAGCTGTGTTGCGCCTAGGTGCAACAACGCGCGCGCATGTGCGGCATCTTCCGGCAGCGGCCGCTCGAGGAATTTCTGCAGCACCAAATTGATCGCACCAAGATGGCGCAAACCAGCGCCGGTCAGGGCGCGCGCGAAAGCGCGGTCGCGGCCGGCGAGGGCAGCAAAGCTCGCCGTACTTGCAAGCGCCTCGTCGAGCGTCTGGCCGCGGTCCATCACCGCAACCAACAGCTCCGCCGCCGCGCGCCGGGCGCTCAAGGTGTGGCCGTGTCGTAGTCGATATTGACCTCCGCGCGTCGCCAAGACGTCAAGCGCACCACCGCGCCGCCCGCGGAGAATGGCGTAGTGATGCGCACTGGTGGCGCGAATGCCGAGTCGGGCGTGAGTGCGAACCACACTTCGCCGTGAGGAATGCGCCTGCGGCCGCCGTCGCGAGGCTCGAAGCCGGCTACTGCGATATAGGCGAGCGCGCATTTCAACACTTCGCCTTCATAGCCGCCGCCTCTGAAACGGCCGATCTCGCCGCCCGCGAGTTCAAGCAGATAGTGGAAGCGGCCGTCGAAGGTTGGGTAATCGCCAGCGCAACGGCGCGTTTGGCCTACATCCAGCGCCATCGACACCAGCGTAGAGAGCGGATCGCGCGAGCGGCGGCGTTGCTCCTCGCTGGTCGGCGGTTGGCCCCAGAGTCGGTAATTGGGTTCGATCTGGGCAGCGACCGCGCCGTCGTCGTCCAGGTGGAGGCTGACGGTGCGATGCTTGCGGCTGTAGCGATGATCCAAATCGTAGCGGCGCCAACGCACGCTTTCGCCCAGGATGAGCCCCGAGGCGGAGGCGCGCAGATCGGTCGGTTCGAACAGGCTGAGCAGGCCGCGCGAGCGCATTGTCGCGGAAACCTGATAGCTGTCGTCGGCGACGTCGGCGTCGATGCTTAAATCGCCCAATGGGATGAACCCGAACGCCGCGCCCTCGTAGGAAAGGGCGAACCGATCGGCCGCAGCCGGTGCGGCGGCCAGGAGCAACAAGACAGCGATCAGGGCGGCGCGCATGCCGCAGTTTTAGCGCTGTCGCGTCGCGCGTGTCTAATGCGACGCTGAAACGCCTGCGTTTAGAGCGGGCGGACGTTGATCTCGCTGTTGCGGAGGGGCATTTCGAGCAGCATGCCGATGCGCCCGGCGATGACGTCCTCCAGCCCGGCGGCGCGCGCTTCGGCTACCTGCATGCTGGCCGACATTTGGTTCTCAGCGCCGGTCAGCACCACCATGCCGGAATTGGCCGCGCGCGCTTGCGCCGCGATTTCCGCCGGCGTGGCGTAACCGTCCTGGTGCAAATTCGCCAACACCTCGCTCTGCGCGCCCTGCAGCACGACCTGCGCGTTTTCCGCGCCCTGCGCGCCAACCACGCGTCCGTCGCCGCCCACAACAAGCGAGCGGCCGCGATAGTCGAAGCGATAACCGATGCGGCGATTGGCGAAATCGCCATCGGTAGCAAAAGCCGAGACCGTGAGGCCGTCATTCTCGAACACGATGACCGAGCGGCCCGGCTCGGGGCCTGGGCCCCAGGCTTGCAAGCCTTGCTCCAGGCCGTCGAGGCCAGCCACTTGGTTTAGGCCGTCCACAGTGCGCTGCGTTTCCGCAGGGCCGTATACTGGCATCAGCGGGTTGCTGCGAGTGGCGGCGCTGTCGTTGTAGAGTTCGCCCAAATCGGCGGTCTGCGTTGAACTTACGCTCGTCAGCAGCACGGCGTGCAGGCGGCCCATCGGGATGTTGCGCCGCGCCAGCGACGCTGCTGCGCCGGAACCGGCATCGACAACGAACAATTTGCCGGCTGCGATCACCGCCAAGCAAGGCTTTGGCTCGCCGCGTTCGACGCCTTCACCGCCGCATACGATTGCGCGCAAAGCGTCGGAGTTGAACAGGTCCTCGTTGGCCGCAGCCTGATCCTCGGCATAAGCGCGGTAAGCGCGAGCGATCGCTTCCTGACCCTCGGGCGTCTGCGCGCCAATGATCCAGCCGCCCCAGAGCAATCCGGTCATCGTCACGAAAACGATAGAAGATTTGCCAAGTGCGCTCATGGTCAGACCCCGTTCCGTATGCGCACACGCGCGCTGACGTTAAGCCCCAATCCAGCGTGAATAACCCAATCCATGATTCGCGCCAATGCATTTAAGATTTGGTTTCCACAAGAAAATGACTGAACATTCACGCGGGTGCGCGTTTTCGAAATATGCTCAACAAATCATGCTGGTAGAGTTAGATTTCGGTCGCTTGACGGAGTTCACGCGGGGCTGCAAGTTTAAGGTGTGAAGCGGGTCCTAGTGTTCGATTCCGGGGTCGGCGGACTCTCCGTTTTCGATTCGATCCAAGCGTCCGGCGCGGCGCTCGATCTCTATTACGCCGCCGACAATGCCTGGCTGCCTTACGGGCTCAAGTCCGAGGCTGCTCTGTGCGAGCGCGTGCCTTTGCTGCTAACACGCCTCGCCGCGCAATGGGCGCCGGATCTTGTGGTCATCGCCTGCAACACCGCCTCCACTATCGTCTTGGAGCAAGCGCGCGCGGCGCTAAGCGTCCCAGTGGTTGGCGTCGTGCCGCCGATCAAACCCGCCGCCGCTCACACGCGCACCGGTGTGATCGGCTTGCTCGCCACACCCGCGACGGCAAGCAGCGCCTACGTCGATCGCCTGATCTCGGAATTCGCCGTTGACAAGCAGGTTGTGCGCTTTGGCTCGTCGGCGCTGGTGGCCGCGGCCGAGGCCAAAATGCGAGGTGCGCCGGCATCTGAGATCACAGCGGCGGTCGATGAGGCGATCGACGGCTTGTTTGGCGCGGCTGGAGGCGATCACATCGACGTCGTGGCGCTGGCATGCACGCATTTTCCGTTGCTTGGCGCGGAATTGGCGGCGGTGGCCCCGCGCGAGTGCACGTGGCTCGATTCCGGGGCTGCGATCGCGCGGCGCGTGGCGGCACTGACTGCGGCGCCTCTCGGGACTTCGCGCGCGTGCGCCGCCGGATTCACCGCCGCATCGGCGCTACCGTATTCGGCATTACGCGCGCGCGGATTCAGTTCGCTGGCTGGAATTGCGTCGGCGCCCGATTTTTCTCTGTTCGACATCTGAAATGCGTGTTGTTTTGGGCGCCTTCGGAAAACTTGCGCGCAGACGCGTGCGCCAGATGTTGCTCGGCGGCGAAGTCGCGATAACGATCTGCGACGCGAAGTAAGGTGGAAGTGGAATGTCAAAGCCGTTCGGCGAGCCCCCCGGGGGGCTGAGTTCGCAAATCCTGAATCTGGCGGCAGTGCTTACCCGCCAACCTGGCTTGAAAGTGCCGCGTTACCAACGCCCCTACACTTGGGGTGAGCGCGAAGTGCGCCAGCTGATCCAGGATCTTTGGGCGGCGTTCGAACGCGGCGCGCCGTTTTATTTCATCGGCCAGATCGTGCTGGTGAAGAACAGCCACGGCAAGCTCGAAATTTCCGACGGCCAACAACGTTTGACAACGCTCACCATGATCATCGCCTACGTGCGCGATCGGCTCCAGGCCAAGGCCAAGCACTATCAAGTGCTGATCTTGGACGGCGATGAAGTCCGCCTGCTGTTGCGCGACGAGGATGCCAATTTCTATCGCGGCTTCGTGCAGGAGCTGGGCCACATGGCCGAGCTTGCCAAGCATCCCGAGATCGGGGTCGATTCCAAGGATCAGCTTTGCGGCGCCGCGCGCACGATCGAGGCGGAGCTGTCGAAGATCAGCGAAGATTCCACCCTCGATAAATTCATGTCCTACGTTGCGCGCTGTTGTACGCTGAACGTGGTGGACGCCGAGGAGCGCGGCTGCGCGCAGACCGTGTTTCACTCTCTCAACATTCACGGCTCGCCGCTTTCCGGCGCCGACCTGATCAAGAGCGACCTGCTCGAAAACTCTGAACTTGGCGATGCCGAGGCCGACGCGGCCGCGCGCAAATGGGAGCAGATCGAAGGCCTGTTCGAACGCGAGAACTTCGCGCGCCTACTTTATACGATGCCGTTTCTGCTCACTGGCGAACAAGTGCGCTCGCCTGGGGACCTCGCCTCCTTCCGCGCCGCGGTCGGGGATGTGCGTGTGTTCCTGTTCGAGCAATTGCCGCGCTACGCGCACGCATTGCGCGCGATATTTGCCGGCTCGGTCGATGTTGGGCGGGCGAGCGAGGAAGTGAACCGGCGCATCGCGCTGATGAAGCAGGTCGAGGAATGGGATTGGGCGCCGGCGGCGATCGCATTCCTGGCGGCGCATGCTCACGAACCCGAGCGCGCCCGCATGTTCTTCCGGGCGCTCGATCGCTTCACCTTCGCGTGCGAGCTTTCGGTGATCGACAACCGGGTCCGCGAGAAGCGCTATGCGTTCGCTGTGACCCATGTCGGCGACGACAAGTTGCTCTATAGCGAGGATGGTCTCGAACTCACTGAGGCCGAGCACATGAAATTTATCGCCACGCTCAACCGGTCGCGCAAACGCGATCGCCAACGCCGCTTGCTGATGATGCGGCTGGAAGCGGCGCTGCCTGGCGGGTCGATCCTGAGCATGACCGATGACGTGACGGTAGAGCATATCCTACCCCGCGGCGGCAGCGCCTGGTGGAACGAACGTTTTCCCGATCCGGCGCTGCGCGCAGAACTCGCGCATCTGCTCGGCAATCTCACCCTGATCACCTACGATCAGAACAAGGAGGCCGACAACAAGCCGTTCCCGAAGAAGAAAGACGAATACCTCAAGACCCGCGGCGCACCGATCCATGCGCTGACCAGGGATTTTGCAGCCATCACCGAATGGACCTTGCAGGTGATCGAGGAGCGCCACGAGCGCCTAGTGCGCATGCTGTGCGAAGATTGGGGTTTGGTGCGCGCGGATTAACTCTGTGCTAACCGAAACGCCAAATCTTAACCCCGATTCATTTTTCGGGGTGCGGAGCGATGTCGCTGCTTTATGCCGTCGTGTTTGCAAGTCGGTGCCGGTCCAATCACCACAGGATTGCGGTGGATGCGCTGCGTCACCTGCAATCGTCGGAAGCAGCGCGTTGGCGCGATCTTCTGCTTGTACACGAGCGCGAATACCTCGCCGGGGCCAAGGCGCCGGATGACGTGTTCAAGGATTTCAAGAACCACGTTCTGCATGTGCGCGAAGGAGAATGGGGCGGCGCAATCGAAGCGTGCGAGGAATGGTACCGGCGCACGGTGCGGGCGTTGGCGGCGAGGGATTGGAAGCAGGCCGCCTGGTCGGCTGGCGTGCTCAGCCACTATTACATCGACCCGATCCAGCCGTTCCACACCCACCAAACTGAAGAAGAGGGCGTCATTCACCGTGCGGTCGAATGGAGTTTCTCGAAATCGTACAAGGCGTTTCAGGGCCTGATTGAAGCGCGTGGCGGATATCCCAACCTAGCCGCACCCGGCGGTGAGAAATGGCTGGCCGAAATGGTGCGCGCTGGAGCAAAGGCCTCCAACCCGCACTATGAGCTGATCATCGACCATTACGATTTCAAGAAAGGCGTCGCCGATCCGCCGGCCGGGCTCGACAACGCCATTCGCGAGGCGGTCGCGGGTCTCGTCGGTCACGCGGTGGTCGGCTTCTCGCGCATTCTAGACCGCGCGTTCCACGAGGCTGCGGTGAGGCCCCCAAGCACGGCCGCGACGTTGCAGGCGTTCTTCCTGGCGCTCGATGCGCCGATCCAGAGCGTCCTGAAAGCGATGGACGATTCCGCTCAGCGCCGCGAGGTGCAGGCGCAATACGAGGAGTTCAACCGTACGGGCAAAGTGCGCGCGAGCATGGGAGAGGATGACAAAGTGGTGCGTGCGCTGCACGCGGCGGAAGTGCTGAAGACGCCGCTCTCTTCGCTCGACGCCAAATGGCCGCGCGAGATTGGCGCCAAAGCTGGCGATCGTGTTGCGCCAGCGCCGTCAAAAGTCACGAAGCTGGAGCCGCCGAAGCGTGTTGAAGCGCTGCCCGCACTTGTGGAAGCGCCGGCGCCAAAGCCATCCAAGCAGCTCAAAATCGCTCGTGAATTGCCGGTCGGCGCGCCGCGCGCCAAGCCGGAGAAGACGCTGCCGCGTCTCTCGCTGAACGGCGATGCTCCGGTGGTGCAGGCGCCGTCGATTGGGCCGAAGACGGCAAAGCGTTTGGAGGCGGCCGGAATCACCACAATTGCGCACTTGCTGGCGCTGAAGCCGGAGGAGGGCGAGACCAAAATCGATGCGCGCCACATCTCGGCGCAGACGATCCGCGATTGGCAGGCCCAAGCGCTGCTCGCCTGCACCGTGCCCGGCCTTAAATCGCGTGAAGCGCAGGCGCTGGTCGCGTGCGGCGTACGTGACGCTTCGTCCTTGGCGCGCGCCGATGCGACGGCGCTGTGCGAGGCGATTGCGCAATGGGGGCTTTCGGACGAGGGCCAACGCGCCTGGGGCGCCGCACCTGCGCCCAACGAAGATGACGTCGCCACCTGGATCGCGCGCGTCAAACGCTCTGCTCAGGAACCCAATGCGGCTTAGCAGGCGACGCTGATCACCATAGACTCGCCTGCCTGTCGCACGACGCTATACAATAACATTCGTGTCGCGTAGGTTTTGGTTGTGAAGGTCCACTCTGCTCCCTTGGCGCGTAGGCGACGGCCCCTTTTGGGGGTGGAGCTTGCGGGTCGTTGGCTGACCGCCTGCCTTGCCGCTGCTGCGGTCCTCATCAATTGCGTTCTTGTCCAGACGCATTTCGAGCAACCGGCATACGCCGCAACCGAGGCGGTGGGCTTCGCAATAGCTGGGTCGCCGACCGGTGATTTTGACGGCGGCTCGCACACTCTCACCTGCCCGGTATGCCAGGCCGCCGCCGCAGCGGGCGGTTTGGCGCTGCAACCCCATCCGGCCATCGAAGCGCTGCGTGTCCTTGTTTTACTCGCCGCGGGGCACGCCGACACTTCGATCGCGACCGTTGGACGGTCGCACACTTGGCGCAGTCGCGCGCCTCCGTTCCTCACCTGAAGATCACTGAACTCATGCGTCGTTTTGTGCGGCGCCGGCGCACGCGTGCGCTGCCCTGAACCCGTGAACGAACGATGAGGAATTTCGCCAATGTCCACCCGTCAACAGAACCGCGCCGCGCTGGCCGTGGCTGCCTTCGTCGGCGCTCTGGCGCCGGCGCATGCACATGCGCAAACTCAGCGGGAGGACGAGATAGTCGTCACCGCCCCGATCGAGGGATCGCGCATCGAGAGCCTGCAAGGCGCGACCGTGCTCAGTCGCGACGACATCGTTGAAAGCCTGAACGGCGGCCTGGGCGATACGCTCGACGCCCAGCCGGGGGTCACCACGACGTTTTTTGGCGCCGGCGCGAGCCGGCCCATTATCCGCGGCCTCGGCGAGGATCGCGTACGCGTTCTGGAGAACGGCATCGGCGCGATCGACGCGTCTTCCGCCAGCCCTGACCACGCCGTGACCGCCGACGGCCTCGATGCGCATCGCATTGAAGTGCTGCGCGGAGCCGCCGCACTCGCTTACGGCGGCAACGCCATCGGCGGCGTCGTCAATGTCATCGACGAGACCATTCCCACGCGCGCGGCAAACGCGCCGAGCTTCGAAGGCTTTGCGTCTGTTTCGAGCGTCGACGATGGCAGTCAAGGTTTCGGCGCTGTCGCAGGTGGGACGGGGCCGTTGGCTTTCAGAGTCAGCGCTGCAGCGCGCGAGACTGACAATTACAACACCCCGCTGGGCGAGGCGCCCAATTCCTGGACCAGCTTTCGCGCCTATTCAGCTGGCGGCGCACTCGTCGGCGAGCGCAGCTTCACAGGCCTTGCGGTCAAGCGCACGGAGAATGAATACGGCTTGCCGCCGGAAGATCCAAGCGGACCCGGCGGGCATATCGAACTTGAGCAGACGCGCGTGGAAGCGCGCGGCGACTCGCGCATCGATATCGGGCCGTTCGACCGCTTCGATTTCGGCGTCCAGCACTCCGACTACGAACACACGGAGTTCGAGGGCGACGGCGCTCCTGGCACGCGCTTCATCAGCAGCGGCTGGGAAGGGCGCCTGGAGGCGCACCACCGCGGCGAGCGCGCGCGTGGGGCGGTCGGGCTACAATACACCGACGCCGACTTCGCGGCCGAGGGCGAAGAGGCGTTCATCACGCCATCCAGCACCAGAGATTTGGGTGCGTTCGTGATCGAGCGCTGGGACGCTGGGGTCTGGGGGCTTGAAGGCGGCGCGCGCCTCGAGAGGCGCGAGATCGACAATGACGGCGGCGGCTCGCGTGAGTTCGACAATACAAGCTTGTCCGCCGGCGTGTTCTTCCGCCCAGCGGAGAATTGGTTTGTCGGCGCCACGATGGCGCGGACGCAGCGTTCGCCCACGGCGATCGAGCTTTTCGCTGATGGACCCCACCTGGCCACCGCGAATTATGAGATCGGCGATCCGGCGCTGGATCAAGAGAAGGCGACTTCGTTTGAAGCTTCCGCGCGCCATGAATCCGGACGCTTCCGCTTCGAGGCTAATCTCTACCGCATCAATTTCGAGGATTACGTCGCGCTGGTTCAACGTGGCGATGTGTTCTGGCTCGACGGAGCGACGGAAACGAGCGGCTTCGCGCCGGATGAAACCGATCCTTCGATTCCCGCCGGCGCCGAAGTGCTTCCGGTGTTTGTTTTCACGCAGCAGGACGCCACTTTCACCGGCGGCGAAATCTCAGCGCGGGCCCAGGTGTTCGAGGTCGGCGGCTTCCAGGTTGCAGGCGATGTCGCCTACGATCTGGTGCGCGCCGAGTTCGACGCCGGAGGGCGGCCCCCGCGCATTCCGCCGAGCGCGCTGACACTCGGTTTCGATGCCGAGAGCACGCATTGGCGCGCCCGCATAGAGGCGGTGCGCACCGGCGAGCAAAATCGGCTGGCCGCGTTCGAGACGCTCACGGAGGGCTACACTTTTTTGAACGCCGGTATCGCTTTTCGGCCCAAGGGTGAAGACGGTGCGCTCACCTTGCGTCTCGACGGGCGCAACCTCACTGACGAAGAAGGGCGCGTGCACGCCTCGTTCTTGAAGGACGAATTGCCGCTTCCCGGCCGCAATGTTCGTTTCTCGGTGGCGGCGTCCTTCTGAACCGGCAGCAAGCGTCTCATCTCTTCCCCGGGGCGGCAGGAGTGAGCGCGCGCCACTTCATCGGTACGATCGTTTAAGGCAAGATGAGCGGCGCCGGCGCGTCCTTGCGCAAGGTCAAACAAGAACAAGGCGGATTGCCTCATCATTTAGACCGGAGAAGCGGAATGAGCTGTACCATATTCGCCGCCGCTGTCGCACTCATGCTCGCGGCCTGCGCCCAGCCAGGCGCGCGCGGCGTCAGCGTCGGCGCGGAACTCGACGCGTTGGCTGAGGACGGCCGCGCCATCGCCGAGGCGCAATGCGCGCGCTGCCACGCGATCGGCGAATATGGCGAAAGCCCCAGTGCCGCCGCGCCAGTGTTCCGCACCTTGCTCCAGCGCTACCGCGCCGAAGTGCTGGAGGAGGAGCTGATCAACGGCATCCGCGTGGCGCATCCGATGCCCGAGTTCCAGTTCAACCCGCGGGGCGCGGACGCGCTGATTGTTTATCTGCGGAGCGTGCAGGAAACGCCAGCGGCGGAGAGCGAAAACTAGCCGCTAGCACCAATTACTCGAAGTGGCGACTCTTCGAAGTCGTGTACAATTGCGTCATTCCGATCCGGAACCCCGGGGGCAAAAAGCGCCGCGCTCGCGCCTAGGTTCGGGCTAGGCTTCGCCGCCCCGGAATGACGGTGTTCACGGGCTGGAGTGGATCAGCTGGTTAAGCCAGCAGCACCGCAGCCTGGCCTTGGCGCTTGAGCAGCTTCACCGCGTCCTTGGCAGCCAGCGGCGAATCCCCCCTCAAGCCGCATCCAGCGCCTGCGCCAAATCAGCGATCAGATCCTCCGGATCCTCGATCCCGATCGAGATGCGGATCAGTCCTGGCGTTATCGAGTAGCGCGCGAGTTCTTCCGCTGGCATGCCGGAATGGGTCATGGAGGCGGGGTGGGAGGCGAGCGTTTCGGTTCCTCCCAAGCTCACCGCGAGCTTGATCACCTGCAAGCGGTCGAGCGCGCGGAAGGCGGCGGCTTCTCCGCCTTTGACTTCGAACGAAAATGTCGAGCCCGCGCTCTGGTTCTGGCGTTCGTGCAACGGGCGGTCGGCATGATCCTTCGGCAAAAAGTCCAGGTACCAGACATTGTCGATCTTGGGATGGTCGCGCAAAAACTCGGCCACCTGGCGCGCGCCGGCCGCACCCGCGTCCATGCGCAGCTTCAGTGTTTCCAGCGATCGCATCAGCAGCCACGCCGTGTGCGTATCGCCCATGGTGCCGAGCGTCGAGCGCATCCGGCGCACCGGCGCCAGCATGGATTTTGTACCAGACGCGCCTCCGGAAATGAGATCGGAGTGCCCGCCGACATACTTGGTCAGCGACATAACGACGATGTCGGCGCCGTGCAGCAGGGGCTTCGAATAGACCGGACCCAGCATGGTGTTATCGACAATCACCGGCGGCCGTCGGCCCTCGATCGCCAGCATCTCCGACACCTTGCGCGCCGCGGCGATGTCGACCAGCGCATTGGTCGGATTGGCCGGCGTCTCGATGAAGATGGCGCCAACGCGGCCCTTCTTCTTCGCTTCCTCCGCCGCGCGACGCATATCCTCGGGCCCAAGCTCGGCCTCGAATGCGACTTGGCTGATGCCGAATTCAGGCAAGATCGAATGGATCAAGGTTTCAGTGCCGCCATAGATGGGCCGGCTCTGCAAGATCACGTCGCCCGGGCGCAGATACGCGAGCAGCGCGGTTGAGATCGCCGCCATGCCCGAGGAGAAAACGAGCGACGTTTCGGCCTCGTCCCAAAGCGCCAAGCGATCCTCGACCACTTCGAGATTGGGATTGTTGAAGCGCGAATAGATCAGGCCCGGCTCTTCGTCGGGCCCGAGCTTGCGGCGGCCCTGGATGGTGGCGAAGAAATCCTTGCCGTCCTGCGCCGATTTGAAAACGAAGGTCGAAGTCTGGAATTGCGGCGGCTTCAGCGAGCCTTCCGAGAGCATCGGATCGTAGCCATAACCCATCATCAGGGTTTCAGGCTTGAGCCGCCGATTGCCGATCGTGCGCTTGCGCCAAGTCTTTTCCGCCACGGGAGGTCCTCCAGATCACGTTCGGCGACGTTCTCGGACGGAAGCAGGGGAAATTCAATGCAGGAAAATGGCGCGGCGCCGTTTCACATGGTCCAACGCGCGCTGGCCGCGGCGGGAGAGGGCGGATCGGCGAGCAGGCGAAGGTCGCATTCCTCGATCTTGGTCAGGCGCGGGATGTGTGCGGAAACAAGGACAAAACGCGCCTGCTCGCCGCCGTCAAGCGAAACGGCGCGTGCGCCCAGCGTCGCGGTGTAATCTGCCCAAGCAAGCGCCGGCAGGTCTGGCGTCGACGATGTCTCGTCATCTTCCTCGCTCACAACCTGGGGCACACGCCCAGAGATGCGCAGTCGCAGCGCAAGTTCATATGCTGTTCCCGAGGGCTCAACGACGCGCAGGCGTGCGCGGTAAATCTGGCCGCGTTCACTTTCAAGTAGGCTCTCGTCACGCAGCGAAATCAGCCCCCATTCGCGATCAACGACGAAACGTCCGCCGCAATCTTCCAATAGGTAAAAGCCGGGCTGATCTGCCGGCGCGCACATCGCCATCGCCGCCGCTATAGCGGCGGGAGAAGGCGCTGAAGCGCGATCGACCTCGATTGCGTCGAAAGCGGCGGCGAAGGAATCGGCGTTCATAGCGCCTTTATCCACGCTTTGTGCCTAATGCGCGGTGAAGGACAAGTTGGCGAAAGGTTACCCGGACCGCGCGTCTCTAGACGCGCTTTTCCGCGGGCCAACAAGCGTCTGCGGTCGATCCCGCCCCAGCTTGCGCGTCTGGAGACGCGCGGTCCGTTAAGTGCATCGCTCGCGTGAGGCTGAGGAGAATGGCCAATCTGCGGGACTTGGGCACAAGCCTGCGGCGACCGGATTGGCTTCGATGTAGTCGAACGTCGCGGCGGCATGATTGTCGTCGCGCACAAAGCGATCGAAGTAGTCCGGCGCCCAGACCGGACCGTCGCGGTCGAGGAGGCGGTTGATGCGCCTTGCGGTGAAAATCTTCCAGCTCTTTACGATGGCCCCCAGGGGTTGGCCGCCGACTGGGGCGATCATCGCGTGCACATGGTTCGGCATGACGCACCACGCATGCAATCTGTTGCGTTCGCCGTCGAAATGGCGCAGCGCACTTGATACAATAAACGCGACCTCCGGCTTCTCCAAGATGCGTTCGCCTAGGCCGCGGTCGAGAAGTGCATCCACGCGCTTCCGCTGCTCGGCCTTCGCCAGGAGGGCCAAGCCTTCGGTTACATGCGCCGGCAAGCTGTCCGCCAAACGAAAAACAACGTGCTGGACGAGACCCTCATCATCGCGATGAGGCAGATACCCCCGGCTGTGCCAGCCGCGCCTCATGGTTCCCCTCCGGACCGCGCGTCTCCAGACGTGCATTTGCCGCTGACGCACAATTGTCTGACGTTCGGCTCGCACCAACAATGCGTGTCCGGAGACGCGCGGTCCAGGATTACGTCACTCCCCCCAACCAATCGCCGCCTTCACTTCCAGAAACTCCTCCAAGCCGAACTTGCCGCCTTCGCGGCCTAAGCCCGATTGCTTGTAGCCGCCGAATGGGGTGCCCATTCCCCCGAACCCGCCATTGATATGCACGTTGCCGGCGCGGAGCTTCTTCGCCACAGCGCGGGCGCGCTCCTGGGAGCCTTGTACATAAGCCGAGAGGCCGTAGGGCGTATCGTTCGCGATGCGGATGGCGTCTTCTTCCGTTTCGTACGGGATGATGCACAACACCGGGCCAAATATTTCTTCGCGCGCGATGGTCATATCATTGTTCACATCGGCGAACACGGTGGGCTTTACGTAATAGCCGCGATTGAAACCATCGGGCCGGCCTACGCCGCCGGCGGCGACGCGCGCGCCTTCGTCGATGCCCTTTTGAATCAAGCCTTGCACCTTCTGGAACTGGTTGGCGTTGGCCAACGGTCCGATCGCGCCCTTCTCGGCGTTCTCCGGCGCCTGCACCTTGATCGATTTCGCCGTCTCCGCCGCGATGGCGACCACCTCTTCGTACTTCGCCTTCGGCGCCAGCATGCGCGAGGGCGCGTTGCAGCTTTGCCCGGTGTTGTTGGCCATGTGCAGCATGCCGCGCGCCACCGCCTTCTTGAGGTCGGCGTCGTCGAGGATGATGTTGGGGCTCTTGCCGCCGAGTTCGAGTGCGACGCGCTTGATGCCAGCGGCGCAATTCTGCATGACCGACGTGCCCGCCCGCGTCGAGCCGGTGAAACTCATCATATCGACATCTGGGTGCGAGGAGAGTGCGGCGCCCACGCCGAGCCCGTCGCCGTTGACGAGGTTGAACACGCCGGGTGGCAGGCCTGCTTCATCGATGATCTCGGCGAACAGAACCGCATCGAGCGGCGCCAGTTCAGAAGGCTTCAGCACCATAGTGCAGCCGGCCGCGAGTGCAAGGCCGACCTTGGCGCACACCTGGTTCTGCGGCCAGTTCCATGGCGTGATCATGCCGACGACGCCGATCGGCTCGCGCAGAATTCGGTGGCCGCCATTGTACAAGTACTCGAACGGGAATTCGTCGAGCTGCTTCCTCGCATCCATCAGATAACCCAGGCCCGCCGGCGCTTGCGAACTTGTCGCCAGCGGCATCGGCGCGCCCATTTCCATGGAGATGGTCTCCGCCATTTCGGGGAGGCGGCGCTGATAGATGGCGATGATCTTGTCGAGATAGGCCTTGCGCTCATCGATGCTGGTTTGCGACCAGCTCTCGAACGCACGCTTGGCGGCGGCGACCGCCTTGTTCACATCTTCCGCCGAGCCCAACGAAATCCGCCCGCACGGCTCTTCGTTGGCCGGGTTGATAACGTCATGGCTGCGCGGCTTGGCCGGGGAAACCCATTTGCCATCGATGTAGAAATTCAGTTTTTCGCGCATCACGCACTCCGCCTTTGGATGATTACTGCGCCCTATATGCGCGCTATAGGCGTGTTCGCCAATGAACCAACCGCCACCCCTGCGAACTTATGGCCGCATCAAGGCCCGCACGCTCAAGCCGCGCCAGGCAGGGCTGGTGGAGGCGCTGCTGCCGCATCTGGCGCTGCCGGGGGAGGGGGCGATCGATGTGGAGG
>JBEBIU010000065.1:0-15997 GCA_040080225.1 Terricaulis sp. | reverse complement strand
CCTCCCCTCCCGCGTTTCACCCCATTCCACCAACTCATAAAACGGCGCGCGCAGCACGCGCGCCTCCAGCCGTCCGCGCACCAGCACATAGGGCCGCGGTTGCTCGCCGCGTTGATCAACGCGGATTGGGTGCGCGGGGCCGGCCTGCACGACATCGCCGACATTGGTGGTGAACACGATCATCTGCTCACGCCCCTCCCCATGCTTGTCGGCGCGGATCGCCACAAAGGGCGCGTCCTCGACCGCGACGAGAATCTTCTCCACGGGCGTGACCAGATAGGTCTGCCCGTCCTCGTCCTTCCTCAGGATCGACGAAAACAGCCGCACCATGGCCTCGCGCGTGATGCGGGTTCCCTCGTGCTTCCAAGTTCCGTCGGCGAGGATTTCGAAGCCGGCGGCGCCGCAATAGGGCGGGTTCCAGCGCTCCACCGGCGGAGGGCCCTTTTCGGCTGTTCCCGCTTGCGCCTTGAGCGCGGCCAGCATTTGTTCCAGCGAAGAAGGCGAATTCAACATGATCATAGCTCAGCTGACAGCGTTCCGTCATTCAGGGCTTGCGGAGCAAGACCCAGAACCCAGGGATCGTAGAGCTGCGTGTTTGCTCCTGGGTCCCGGATCGGGCTCCGCGCGTCCGGGATGACGGAGTGAATGTCTAGCCGCAAGACTACCCCATCGCGTCATAAATCCGCCCCCCCAACTGAGCGAGCTTTCCGTCCATGTTCAAATCCGACCCCAACAAGGCAGCCGACAAAGCTATCGTCGCCGAGGCCGAGAAGGCCGGCGAGACGCTGGCCCGCGTCCGCGCCGAGATCGGCAAGGCGGTCTTTGGCCAGGAGCGGGTGATCGAATTGACGCTGGCGGCGGTGCTGGCGGGCGGCCATGTGCTGCTGGTCGGCGCGCCGGGGCTGGCCAAGACGCGGCTGGTGGAGGCCATGGCGCTGGTGCTGGGGCTGGACTGGGCGCGAGTGCAGTTCACGCCCGACCTGATGCCGGCGGATATCCTGGGCTCGGAAGTGCTCGACCAGGACGCGCAAGGGCGGCGGCAATTCCGCTTCGTGCAGGGGCCGATTTTCACGCAATTGCTGATGGCCGACGAAATCAACCGCGCCTCCCCGCGCACGCAATCAGCGCTCTTGCAGGCGATGCAGGAGCATCACGTCACCGTCGCCGGCCAAGCCTACGATGTGCCGGCGCCTTTCCATGTGCTGGCGACGCAAAACCCGATCGAGCACGAAGGGGCCTACCCCTTGCCCGAAGCACAGCTCGACCGCTTCCTTCTGCAAGTGGATGTTCCTTACCCAGATGCCGAGATCGAACGGAAAATCCTGATCGAGACAACTGGCACAGGAACTGCGGAGGTCTCGGCAGTGCTGAACGCGGAAGCGTTGATGCGGATGCAGCACCTTGTGCGCTCCATGCCGGTAGGCGAGAAAGTGTTGGCGGCGATCCTGGAATTGGTGCGCTCGGCGCGGCCGGGATCGAGCCACGATACGCGCGTCAACGAACACGTCGCCTGGGGCCCTGGGCCCCGCGCGGGACAAGCGCTGATGCTGGCGGCGCGCGCACGCGCGCTGCTGCGCGGGCGCCTGGCCCCGGCGGTGGACGACGTGATCGCGCTGGCGCGCCCAGCTCTGGTGCATCGCATGCAGCTCTCGTTCGGCGCGCGCGCAGAAGGTTTGGATGTGGACGCGCTGGTGGACGCGCTGGCGGAGCGCGCGGGGTGAGGGCCCCCTTGGACCGCCGGCGTCCTCGCCGGCGGAGTACGAGCAGCGGAACCAGCGGTCGCCGGCGAGACGCCGGCGGTCCAAGATGACGGCTACTCCCCGCCTTGACGCCCTCGCCCTCGCTGGCGATCTTCCCGGCGTGCTGCTCGACGCGCGCCGCCTCGCCGCTAGCGCGCCGGGCTTTCACGGCCGCCGCCGCGCCGGACAAGGCGAAGCGTTCTGGCAATATCGCGACCATAGCCCCGAAGACGGCGCACGGCTGGTGGACTGGCGCCGGTCCGCGCGCGGCGACCGTTACTTCGTGCGCGAACGCGAGCGCGAGGCGGCGCAGACCGCGTGGTTCTGGATCGATCCCGAATCCGGCTTCAATTGGTCAAGCGATGCGAAGACGCCGACCAAGCTTCGCCGTGCACGCACGTTGGCGTTGGCGCTCGCCACTTTACTCGCGCGCGGCGGCGAGCGCGTCGGCGTGCTGGGACATCCCCCACGCCGCGGCGCCAACGCGGTCGATCGCCTCGCGCTCGACCTCGCGGCGCCGGTGACGGATGCACAAGCGCCTGAGCACGCCTGCCTCATCTTCTTCAGCGATTTCTACGCGCCGGCCGAAACGTGGCGCCAGCGCCTCGGCACGGCGGCGGCGTCCGGCGCAAGCGGCGCGCTGGTGATGATCGCCGATCCGGCAGAGGAAATTTTTCCCTATCGCGGCCGCACATTATTCCAAGCTCCGGGCGCGAAAACGGAGGCATTGGTAGGCCGCGCCGAAGCCGCACGCGAGGAATATACGGTGCGCCTGAAACAACATCGCCGCGCCATCCGCGAACTCGGCGCCCGGGCTGGTTTCGAAACCATGCATCACCGCACCGATCATTCTCCCGCACCAGCTTTGGCGTTGCTCTGCTCGTTTGTTGCGGAACAGCGAGGGTGAACCTCGGGCCGATTCTTTTCGCCGCGCCCGGCGCGTTCTTGGCGCTGTTGGCGCTGCCTGCGCTCTGGTGGCTGATGCGCGCGACGCCCCCGCCGCCGCAACGCACGCCGTTTCCGCCAGCGCGGTTGCTGCAAGGCGTCCAAACCCAGGAGCACGCACGCGACCGCGCGCCATGGTGGCTGCTGCTGTTGCGCGCGCTGGCGGCGACCTTGCTTATTCTCGCATTCGCACGCCCGACACTCTCGCCTGGCGCATTCGTCCAGAGTGGCCGCACGCTGATCGTGATCGACGACGGCTGGCCAACGGCGCCCAATTGGAGCGAGGCGCGCGATGTCGCAATCGCGGCCGCCAGCGAAGCCGAACGCGCCGGCGCGCCTGTATTCCTGCTTCTGACCGCGCCCAACACGCCGCCCCGCGATCCTGGCGAAGCGCTCACCGGCGCCGACGCGCGCGCGTTGATCACACGCCTCGAACCAAAACCCTGGCGGCCCGACCGTGCCGACGCAGCGCAACGGCTTGCACGATCGCAAGCCAAATATGACCGCATTGTCTGGATCAGCGACGGTCTCGACGATTCCGGCGCGCAAGCGCTCGCTTCGGAACTACAGCAACGCGGCCCGGTCTCGGCCTATTTGCCTGCCAGCACCGCGCGCGCGCTCATCTCCAGCGCCGTCACGCCTGAGGGCGTCGTCGTGGAGGCGCGCCGCGCCGGCAATGGTCCCGCATCCGGCGCGGTTGCGGCTGAAACCGCCGACGGTCGCGCACTTGGCGCGGGCGAATTGCGCTTTCGCGGCGATGAACTGAGCGCGCGCGCGCGTATTGCACTGCCTCCGGAAATCGCGGCGCGCGCTGCGCGCGTGCGAATCGTAGGCGAACAAGGCGCCGGCGCGGTGCGCCTGCTGCCGGCAGGTTCAGCGCGGCCGTTTGTCGGCTTGATCGATCCTGGCGGCGCCGGCCAGCCGCTGTTGTCCGACTTGTTCTACATCCAACGCGCGCTCTCGCCATACGCAAGTTTACAGCGCGGCTCTGTAGAACAAATGCTCGACGCGCGCGCGCAGGCTTTGGTATTGCCCGACGCCGGTCAGATCTCGCCACTCGACAGCGCCGCCATCGAGCAATGGGTCGAGCGCGGCGGCTTGCTGGTGCGCTTCGCGGGGCCGCGCCTCGCCAACAACCCCGCCGACCGCTTGCTTCCCGTGCGCCTGCGCCAAGGGGTGCGTTCGTTTGGCGGCGCACTCGCATGGGAAGCGCCGCTCGCAATCGGCGCCTTTCCTCAAGACTCACCGTTCGCAGGCCTCGCGCCGCCGGCCGACGTCGCCGTGCGCATGCAAGTGCTGGCCGAGCCGTCCTCCTTGTTGGAAGCGAAGATGTGGGCAGCGCTGAGCGACCAATCGCCGCTGGTGACCGCGCGAGCGCGTGGGCGCGGTATGATTGTACTGTTCCATGTCAGCGCGACCCCGGCATGGTCCGACCTGCCGCTCTCTGGCGTATTCGTCGAAACTTTGCGCCGCACGCTTGCATTCGCAGGAAGAGATGCCGGCGCGGACCCAGACGAGATCGTAGGCGGCCAGTTCGTGGCGCTGCGTATGCTGGACGGTTTCGGCGCGCTATCGGCTGCGCCGGCCGACATTCGCCCAATCGCACCGGACGCGTTCGCGCTCGCCCAGCCTTCGCCGACGACGCCGCCAGGTCTCTACGAACGCGGCGGCGTTAGCGACGCCATTCAAGCGGTGCGCGCCGATGAATCGCTTTCGCAATTGTCGTTGCCGCCGGCAATCGCACGAGCCGGACTTGGCGCCGGCGCCGAGCGTCCGCTGGCTGGTTGGTTGTTCGCGGCGGCGGCGATCTTTCTTGCTGCGGATCTGCTGGTTGCGCTCCTGCTCGCGGGGCGGTTGCCGCGGCTTCGGCGTACGAGCGCGGCGCTACTGCTTTTGCTCGCCGCCGGGTCGATCGAACAAGCGCACGCTCAGAACGCCGCAACCGATCCGACACAGGCCTTGCGCTTGGGCTATGTGCGCACGGGGGAGCCGCGCCTCGATCGCCTCAGCGCCGCAGGTCTTGCCGCGCTTGGGCAGGCGCTTTCGGAGCGCACGTCGGTAGAACCTGGCGCCCCCGCCGCCATCAATCTCGAAAGCGACGATCTCTCCGCCTATCCGTTTATCTATTGGCCGGCGCCGAGCGCGCCGCGGCGCTTGTCCGACCGCGCGCTCGCCAATATCGATCGCTATCTCGCTATCGGCGGACTGCTCCTGGTCGATACGCGCGACAACGGGCGCGCGGACGCTCGCCCTGCGGCTGTGATGCTCGACGGCGTCGATGCGCCGCCACTGGAGCCGGTGACGGAGCAACACGTGGTGGCGCGCGCGTTTTATCTCATGCGCAATTTTCCCGGTCGCGTCGCGAACACGCAGCTTTGGGCGGAGACCGCATTGGCTGCTTCCGCGCGCGATGGCGTTGCCTCGATCTTCATCGGCAATGGCGATTGGGCCGCTGCCTGGGCGGGCGCTGGCGGCGAACGCGAACCAGCGCTGCGCTTTGGAATCAATCTGGTCATGGTGGCGCTGGTTGGCAATTACAAAGCCGATCAAGTACACGTCCCCGCCTTGCTCGAGCGCATGGGCGAGCCGCGATGATCGCGGGTTCGCGCATTGCCTTCGACCCCGCCTTGCCAACCGCCGCGGTGCTGACGTTGGCGCTGTTGACGTTTGCAACTTGGGCCTTCTATTTCTGGCGAGGAGGCTCGGCGCCGGCGCTGCGAGCACTCGGACTGATGTTCTTGTTCTTGGGCGTGATGCAACCTCAATGGGTGCGTGAGACCCGCGAGCCGGCCAATGACATCGCGCTTGTGCTGATCGATCAGAGCGAGAGCCTGGCGCTTGCCGGACGCCTCGACGCAGCGCGCGCCGCCGGCGCGGAAATGGCCGCGCGATTGCAGCGCGAAGCCGGGCTCGACGTGCGCGTGCGCGAGACCCGCGGCGGACCCGACGGCACGCAGATCGCGCCCCTGGTTGCGGACGCGCTGGCAGACGCAGCGCGTGACCGTATCGCCGGCATTGTCGTGGTCACCGATGGACAGACGTCCGACCCGCCGGTCCGGTCGCGAGAGGCCGCGCCGTTCGGACCGGCGCATGTTTTGATCGTCGGCGATCCCGCGCGCGGCGACCGGCGCATTGAACTCATCTCGGCGGCGCCATTCGCCATCGTCGATGAACCGATGCGCATCGTCGCGCACGTGCACGACCGGCGCGGCGGCCCAGTGCGCGTGCGCGCCACCATCGACGGCGCCGCAGCTGGCGAAGTAATCGCGCAGGCCAATCGCAATTTCGAGCTCGTGGTGCGTCTGCGCAAACGCGGACGCAGCATGATCGTCCTGGAGGCCGATGCTGGCGGCGAAGAAATCTCGGCCGCAAACAACCGCGCGGCGTTCGTCGCCACCGGCGTGCGTGACCGCTTGCGAGTGCTTCTGATCACAGGCGAGCCGCATCAAGGCGCGCGCGTGTGGCGCAACATGCTGAAGTCCGATCCGGCAGTGGATTTGGTGCATTTCTCAATTCTGCGCCCGCCGGACAAGGCCGACTCGGCGCCGCTGGGTGAGCTTTCGCTGATCCCCTTCCCCACGGAAGAATTGTTCGAACGAAGGCTCGGCGAATTCGACCTCATCATCTTCGATCGCGCGCCCAGGCGCGGCGTCCTGGAATCCTATTACCTCGCCGCGGTCGCGCGCCGCATCGAGCAAGGCGGCGCCTTGTTGATCACCGCAGGCGAGAGCGAGGCGGGGCTCGATGGGCTGTGGCGTACGCCGCTCGCGGACGTACTGCCGGCGCGGCCGACCGGCGTGGTGATCGAGCGCGCCTATCGGCCAACGCCGACCACAATCGGCCGCCGCCACCCCGTCGTGCGCGGCTTGGCTTCGCCCGAACGCTGGGGTCGCTGGACGCGCCAGATCGAAGCACGCGCCGGAGAGGGCGAAACCGTGCTCGAAGGCGCCGACGCGCGCCCGTTGCTCGTGCTCAATCGCGTCGGCGCAGGCCGCGTCGCGCAGATGTGGTCGGACCAGCCTTGGTTGTGGGCGCGTGGCTATGACGGCGGTGGCCCGCATGGCGAGTTGCTGCGTAGGCTCGCGCATTGGCTGATGCAGGAGCCGGAGCTTGAAGAGGAGCGCTTGTCGCTTGAATCAACGCGGCAGGGATTGCAGGTCGAGCGCTCGACGCTCGGCGCCGCGGCCAACGCCGTCGAACTCATCGCCGCCTCCGGCACACACAGCACAGTGCGCCTTGAGGAGCAGGGGCCGGGCCTGTGGGGCGCGATCGTAGCAACGCCCGAGCAGGGCTTGTACGAAGCACGCTCGGGCCAGCTGCGCGCGTTCGTGGCAATCGGCCCGCTAAATCCGCGCGAAGCCTCCGCGCTCAATGCCGATCCCGAAGTCCTGCGCCCGTGGGCGCAAGTCAGCGGCGGCGGTGTGTTTCTTACCGGCGAGGACGGCCGGCGCTTGCCGCAACTGCGCCGCGTAGACTGCGGCGCCTCCGCGAACGGGTCCGATTGGATCGGCATCCGGCGCAACCAGGCCTACATCGTGCGCGCAGCGCACGCTTCTCCGCTCGGTCCCAGCTGGGCCTGGGCGCTTGCCGGGTTGCTGCTGCTGATGTGGGCGTGGCGGCGCGAGAGCGCTTAATACGCGCTCAACCGATCATCCCTTGCAACTTGTCCAATCCCCCTGGCCGCAGTTCAAGCCATAAGAGCCGCGCAGGGTTGACCGGGCCAGGCAAGAGCAATCGCCCTTTCGGCGCCATCGCGAAACCGAGCGGAGCGAAGAATTTTTCCGCTCCGACCACGATGATCCCGCCGGCCTCGCCAGAAGCGCGGCAAGCCGCCGTCGCATCGCGGGCGAGCGTCAAGCCAAGCCCTCGATTGCGCGCGGTGGGATCCACTGCGAGCGGCCCCATGAAATAACACGGCGCGCCGGCCTCGACGCGCCAGATTCGGCACACGCCTATCACCTCGCCGTTGCCGCTCAGCGCCACCCGCGACAAACGCGGCGCAGCCACCGCGCCGCGTTCGCGTACGCGTGCGCTGGTCTTGGCATGGCGGCCGGGACCAAACGCGCGCCCAAGCACGGTATCCACGCCCGCCTCGTGTTCCGGCAATTCGGCGACCAGCTTCACTTGTTGCATCGGCGATCCCCGGAATGAGGCGCGAGCGCATAGGGCCATCGACGCGTAGCGTCAACGCGGCGTTGGCGCGCGTTTGCGGGTGGCGACAACGACCGCCATAGTGCGACTCGATTGGCCGGCCTTTCGCTCCCTTCGCTGCAGATTTTCGCCAACCCGCGTTTTGCCCGATTTTGGGCCGGACGCTGGCTGGCGACGCTTGCGATACAAGTGCAGCTGACCGCCATGGGCTGGCAGGTCTACGACGTCGCGCGCGCCAATGGGCAATCGGTGCCGCAAGCGGCTTTTGTCCTGGGTCTGGTCGGCCTGGCGCAATTCCTGCCGCTGCTTGCGCTCTCGCTTTATGGCGGCCAACTCGCCGACCGCCAAAATCGCAAACTCATTCTGCTGGCGGCGTATGCCGGCAAGGCGCTGATCGCACTCGGCCTTGCGCTGTGCGCCAATCTTGGCGCTGGGATTGTCACCCCTGCGGTGTTCGCCGCCGCGGTCGCGGCCGGCGCCATCAACGCGTTCCTGCCGCCAGCGGCGAGCGCCCTGATGCCGATGCTGGTGTCGCGCGAGGAATTGCCCAAGGCGGTGGCATGGAACTCGCTGGCGTTCAATTCCGGGCTGATCATCGGCCCAGCGATCGGGGGCAATCTTTATCATTTCGGTCCGGCCATTCCCTACGCCGCGGCGTTCGCGTTGCTTGCGGCCGCGGTTTCGCTGTTGGCTGGCCTGCGCGCGCCGCGCCAGGAAGAGGTCAAGGATGCGCGCACATTGGGCATGATCGTCGAGGGGCTGCGCTACGTGTGGTCCAACAAGATCGTGCTTGGCGCGATCTCGCTTGACCTCGTGGTCGTGCTGCTTGCGGGCGCAGTGGCGCTGTTGCCGGTGTTCGCGCGCGACATCCTGCACGCGGGCCCGGGGGAAATGGGCGTGCTCCGTTCGGCCACGGGCGCCGGCGCCGCCGCGGTTTCGCTGTGGCTTGCGGTTATTCCGCTGCGGCGTCGCGTCGGGCTTTGGATGTTCGCCAGCACCATCGTGTTTGGGATCGCCACCATCGTATTCGGCGTGTCACAATCGCTGTGGCTTACCGCGGCGGCGCTCGCTGTTGCCGGCGGCGTGGATATGGTCTCGGTCTATGTGCGCCAGAGCTTGATCCAATTGGCGACGCCCCCGCCAATGCAGGGGCGGGTGGCGGCGGTGAGCTTTGTGTTCATCTCCGCCTCCAACGAGCTTGGCGATTTCGAGGCCGGGCTGATGGCGCGCCTGTTAGGACCGTCGCTTGCGGTGACGATCGGCGGCGGCGCCGCGATCGCTGCGTCGCTCGGGTGGATGCGCCTGTTTCCAGCGCTCACTCGCGCCGACGGCTTCGAGCCGGCCGATCGCCGCTCAATCTAGCGCGCGGCCGGGTATTCGAACGGCGAGTGCGGGATCAGCCCGAACGAAGTTTGCGGCGTGTCGTAATTGCCGAGCAGCAATTCGTAATGCAGATGCACCGGGATGCGGTAACTGGCCGTATTGCCCATCAGGCCAACCTGCTGCCCAGCACCCACATGCGAGCCAACGACCACGCCAGATGCGAAACTCGAAAGATGCGCGTAGCGGGTGAAAACGCCGTTGCCATGATCGATCAGCAGCATATTTCCGTAATCGTCGCGGTACTTGCGTTCACGCACCGTGCCGGCGCCGGCGGCGAAGATCGGACCGCCGTTGGCCGAATGCAGATCGAGGCCCTTGTGCAGCCTGCCGCTGCGATTGCCGAATGCGGAAGAGAGACACGCACCCTGCGTCGGCGCCACGGCGATGCGTACGCCCTCGACGCTGACAACGCCGGAATAATTGCGTACCAGGCGGTTGGCGTCCGTAGGCGGCGCGTTGGAGACCGACATGGCTGGGCACAGCGCCAAGCGTGGTTCGAACGCGCCGGTTGCCGCAGACGCCTGTGGGACTTCATCCGCCTGCATCTCGACCGGGCCTTGGATCTGCTCGACCATGATCACCTCGCCTGCGCGCGCGGCCTGTTCGGAAACGTCGCGCCGCAATTCTTGCAACTGGTCGCGCGACATGAACGCCGCGAGCCTGTCGAGCGTCACTTGATCGATGCCCAGTCGGCGCGCGAGGTTGGGCACCCTTGAAGCGATCGCCCCGGTAATCGACTGCGGCGCTGGATAAATAGAACCGCCGAGCCAACCGGCGCCGATTAAGACCAGCCCGATCACAACGCCACGCAGGAATTTCCACAAGACACCCTCCCTCACCCTCGGCGCGTGCACATCGCGCGGGAGAAGGATGCGCTTTGTTTCGTATGCGAATCAACAGGGGCGGCGCATCGACTGGGTGTCCAGCAGAAAAGCCGATCTGGGGCTCATTTCGGCTTCCCCACAACATCTTGTGGTTCCGCTCTCGACATCACTACCAAATCAGCTAATTCTCTCGGTTGCCATTCAGCATAGGGGTTGGCTTATGGAACTCGTTCAGACACAAGTGGAAGCATTGGATTTGTGGCGTCGGGTTACCGTCACCACAGTACGCTCGGACGCGCCCGACCTGACCGCGCGGCAGCTCGCGGTGCTCATGACGGTGCGGCTGCAGCCAGCACCGCATACCGTGCGCGGGCTGGCGGCGGCGCTCAATGTCGGCAAGCCGGCGATCACACGCGCGCTCGACACGCTGACGCGTCTCGGCTTTGTGCAGCGCCGCCGCGATCCGAAAGACGGACGTAATGTGTTCGTCGAACGCACCGACAAGGGCGACGCGTTCCTCGATCTATTGGGCCACACCATCCTCGCTGGCGACGCGCCCGTACGTCCACGGCTGGAACTGGCTTCCTGATCGACGCAAATTTCCAAGGGGAGACGGCGTCTCGCGGGGAGCGGGACGCCGTTTTTTTGTGGACTCAATGCGCAGGCGCTGCCTGATTTGCCGCTTCGCCATCCGCTGCAGCGGCGTCGCCAGCAGGCGCGACCTCCGGCAACGGCGCCGGGAGCGGCACTTGGTTTGGCGAAATCGAGCGCAGATAGGCGATCAGCGCCACACGGTCCTGGTCGTTGCGAACGCCTGCGAACGTCATCCGGGTGCCAGGAACGAAAGCGGCGGGCGAACGCAGAAAATCGTTCAAATGCAAATAGTCCCAGCTGCCGTTCATGCCCATCATGGGATCGCTATACGTGAAGCCCGAATGCGCGCCGATGGCGCGGCCGAACACGTCGTGCAGATTGGGGCCCGTGCCATTCGGCCCGCCAGCGTCGAAATTGTGGCAGGACTTGCACTGCGCATGCACGCGGTCGCCGCGTACGATCAAGGCGGCGAGGCCTGCCTCGTCGGCGAACAGGCGGCCAAAATCCGGCGGCCCCGCCGGCGCCGCCGGCCCGCCCCCACCGGACGCGGACTCCGCGACCTGCGGTAGAAAGCCTGGCTTTTCCGGGTATTGGCTGTGCACCACCGCCGATGCGCCGATACCGACGATCATGATCCCAAGTACCGAAGCCAACAACGCGCCAGCCATCGAATTGAATTTGAGGTCGCTCATGTTCCCGCCTTGGAAAACTCCCGGCGGGTTATGGCCTGCGTCGGCGCACTCGCCAAGATGCGGCGAGGCCGGCGCGGGCGACGAACCGCCGCAGGACAGGTGCAAAGCCGCCCGCCGCGTTCTATCGACGTCGCGATGAACCCCATAATCGTCATTCCAGCGCGCATGGCCGCGAGCCGGCTGCCTGGCAAGCCGCTGGCCGACATCCACGGCCGGCCGATGATCGCGTGGGTAGTGGAAGCCGCGCGCGCCGCGGGAATCGGCCCGGTGCTGGTCGCCGCGGGGGAAGCCGAGATCGCCGCTGCCGCACGCGCCGCCGGCGCCGAGGCCGCGCTTACCGATCCTGCCCTGCCCTCCGGCTCCGACCGCGTGCACGCCGCGCTCGCCGCGTTCGATCCCGCCGGCCGCTTCGATGTCGCCGTCAATCTGCAGGGCGACATGCCGACGATGCGCAGCGAGGATCTCGCGCGCGCCGTCGCGGTGCTGGCGCGCGGGGGCGACATTGCGACTTTGATCTCGCCGTCGAGCGACCCCGCCGACCGCGACAATCCCAACGTTGTGAAAGCCATCCGCGCCAGCGACGGACGTTGCCTCGCTTTTACACGAGCGGCAGCGCCGTGGGGCGAAGGTCCGGTCGAGCGGCATGTCGGCATTTATGTTTACCGCCGCCACGCGCTGGCGCGCTTCGTCGCCGCGCCGCCCTCGCCGCTTGAGTTGCGCGAGAAGCTCGAACAGATGCGCGCGCTGGAAATGGGCATGAGCATCTACGCCGGCGCAATCGTGGATTTTCCCAAAGGCGTCGATAGCCCCGCCGATCTGGAGGCAGCTCGCGCGGCGCTGGCGGGTGCCTAAGGAGCTTATGGTGTTCTGCTGCTGCAGCGGCGGTCGTGGGGAATTTGAACGATGCAAATCCGCTAAGATTTGTTGGATTTAATTCGATCGTCGAAATAATTCATGATGGCTCGATGGAGCGCGACGCTGGTGACCTCCTGGATGTCGCGCTCGATATCGTCTTCATAGTGGAAGCGTAGGACCTCACCGCCGCCGCCGCCTGGCATCCGCGCTCCAAGCACCGACCTCTTTAGCAAATCGTTTAGCAACTCGCGTGAGTCAACAGACTGGCCTCGCGACCTGACTCTTTGTGCAAAGGCCTCGAAATGGTTGATTACGTCGGCTTTCGTCACTGTAGGCTTGAAGAACGCCTTCTTCTTGCCCCCCACCCGCGAGGTAAACAGGTTTTGGAGTTCAAGTCGAATTTCGTCGCCAAATGAATACACGTACCGCATCTCGTCTTCCAGTTCGTTCCAGAAATGCTCACCGTATTTTGGCCTCGCCTTCCGATAGTCTTCAGCAGAAATCATTGCAGTCTTGGCGCCACTCCTCTGCAGCGATATCGTCGCCATAATTCGCATAAACGCGACAACATCACGCGCCCGAAGCAGTGATCGATCCAGCAAGGCGTCGAAGCCGTTTCCACCGTCGAAGCCTGCAGAGAATATCTTTGCCCAAGCCTCAGCGAGGGACAGTCGTTCGGCTCCGCCGGCGCCGAGAACGCTTGTCAACTCTACCTGCAACCGGTGTTTGATGATGTTGGCTACGTCATCACGGGAGAACTTTACGTCGGCCGCGTTGCCCCTAAGTTTTTGAATGTCGTCATTTCTTATTCGGTCAAAAATGTCTGAGCGGAGCACAATTATGGGGTAAACCGGGAGGGTCCCTCCTTCCAACTGACGAAAATTGGCCGCGGCCAACAACAAGGCTTCCGCGATCTGAATATAGTCGTGAATTTTGTCTTCGGTCTTGGCCGTGCTTACGACCTGGTCGATTTCATCATACACAATAAACACGGGCTTTCGAGGCGGATTGGTTCTGAGCAATTCGCGAAAGGTTCGGGAAAGCACTCTGTATTGACGTTCAATTTCTTCGTAGTCGCTAAACGCCGCGTTTCTTGGGATATTCACGTTTTCTGCGCCAAAAAAAACACCGAGCAGAGAAACGAGTGCGCTCTGAATATTGTACTTTCGGAGCGTCGTGCCGATGTATCTTCTTGGCGATAGGCGGGTATAATATTCAGAAATTGCCCTCGCCGACTGCGCGGCCTTGCGGTCGGGAAGTGCGTAAGACAGCTCGTCGGCCGCATGGATCAAGAAGTCGAGTTGGAATATCTTCTGGGCGCTGGACAGATTAAAGTCGGCGCCAAAGCGCCGTATTCGAGCCAACAACAGCTCGGGGTCAAACTCGATTTTGCGAAATGTAACTTCGTCCTCGTACTGCTTGGCGAAACGGTGCATCAATCCGCTCTTGCCCACGCCCTTGCGACCTAGCACCACGCAGGTGTTACCGTCCCGAATGTTTCTCATGTCCGTTGCCATTCGTGGCGTGACGAAAATGCGGTCAGCGTCCTTTGGGCCCGCCTCGAGCGTCCACCCTGCGATTTTTCCACGTACGACACTTGTATCAGCCATAATGCCACCCTCGCCCACGCCAGGCGGCACAATAACCCACGCTAGCCGCCGAATCACCCTGCGAGTGAACAAATGACGCTCGCTGTGCTACCCCCCCTCCATCTCCCCTTCGGGCTCTTTCTCCACGCGCAGCGCCGTCAGCTGGTTGCGTTGGCGGCGGAGGACCTGAAACCGATAGCCGTGGAAGGCGAAGCGTTGGCCGGGTTCGGGTATGGCTTGGGCTTCGTGGATGACGAGGCCGGCTACCGTTACCGCCTCTTCATCGGGCAGGTCCCAATCCATGACTCGGTTGAGATCGCGGATCGGCACCGTGCCGTCGACATTGACGGACCCATCGGGTTGCTGGCGTACCCCTTGCACGGCGATGTCGTGCTCGTCGCGGATGTCGCCGACGATTTCTTCCAGAATGTCTTCGAGCGTCACCAAGCCCATCAGCGCGCCATATTCATCCACCACCAGCGCGAAATGTTCGCGCCTGCGCAGGAATTCCGCGAGTTGATCCTCGGCGCTGGTGGTCATTGGCGTGAACCAGGGCAGGCGCATGATCTCGCTGACGACGAAGCCGTCGCGCCCGTGCTCAGACACCGCGCGCAACAGATCTCGTGCGTGCAGGATGCCGACGATGTTTTCCGGTTCGTCCTTATAGAGCGGCAAGCGCGTGTGCGAGGACGCCATCGCCTGAGCGATGATCTCGCGCGGGGGCAGATCGATGTCGAGCGTCTTGATCGCCTTGCGATGGATCATCACGTCAGCGACGGTGAGTTCGGAAAGATCGAGTGCGCCGCGCAGGCGATCGCGCACATCCATCTCGAGCGCGCCGTGCTCGGCGGAGGCATCGACGATGCTTTCGAGTTCGGCGCCGGTCAGCACTTCCTGATGCGACACTTCCTTGACCCCGAGTGCGCGAAGGATCGCGCGCGAAGCGGCGTTCAACAGCCAGTTCAGCGGCCATAGCACCACGAAGGAGACGTGCAGTGGGTAGGCGACCCACAGCGACACCGGTTCGGGATTGCGGATCGCGAACGTCTTCGGCACTTGCTCGCCTATGACGATGTGCAGCGAAGAGAAAATCAGGAATCCGAGTGCGAACGCGGTCAGGTGGATGTTTGCTTCGGAAAGGCCAAGGGGGGTAAGCACCGGTTCGATGATCGCCGCGACCGTCGGCTCACCGACCCAGCCCAGGCCCAGGGAGGCCATGGTGATGCCGAGCTGGCAACAGGCGAGATAAGCTTCCAGATTATTCAGGATGCGCCGCGACAGCACCGCACCGAGGCGTTTCTCCTCGACCAAAGCATCGATGCGGAAGGCACGGCTTTTCACCAACGCGAATTCAGCCGCGACATAGAAGGCGTTGGCGGCCAGCAGGGCGAATGCCAGCAGCAGGCTCATGAGCGGGGAGCTCATTCGGCGATATTCTCCTTTAAGAACGTAAGCAGGCGCGCCGGATCGGCGTTCTTGTGTACGAAAACGTCGCCGATGCTGCGCGGCAACACCAGGGTCAACGCGCCGGCTTCGGCCTTCTTGTCTCCCGCCATCAGCGCCAACAATCTTTCGGGATCGAATGGTCCGCCTGGCAACAGACGAAGGTCGGTTACAAAGCCGCACTCTTCAAGGTGAGCGCGCACTAGGATCGCGTCATTGTGCGAACACTCGTTAAGTTGGGCCGCGTGCGAGAAAGCCAGTGCGATCCCCGCCGCCACCGCCTCGCCATGCATCAGCGCGTCATCGTAACCAGCGTGCGCCTCCAAGGCGTGGGCGAAGGTATGGCCAAGATTGAGCAACGCGCGCGGGCCTGCTTCGCGTTCGTCGGCCGCGACAATCCCGGCCTTGAACGCGATCGCCGTCTCGATAGCTCGCTGCAACGCTTCTGGCTCGCGCGCGAGCACACGCTCGGCATTCCCTTCGCACCAAGTGAAGAAATCGGCATCGCCGATCAGGCCGACCTTGACGATCTCGGCATAGCCACAGCGCAGCGCACGCGGAGAAAGCGTCGATAACACGTCGAGGTCGGCCATTACCAGGCGCGGCTGGTGGATCATGCCGACCAGATTCTTTCCCTCTGGCGTGTCGATCGCGGTTTTTCCGCCGACGCTAGAATCGACTTGCGCCAACAGCGTGGTCGGGATTTGTACGAAATCGACGCCGCGTTTGATCAGCCCCGCCGCCAACCCGGCGAGGTCGCCGATGACGCCTCCGCCCAGGGC
>JBEBIU010000169.1:0-3631 GCA_040080225.1 Terricaulis sp. | reverse complement strand
AATGTCTGCTTTGATGAGGGGGGAGATATCAGCCGCACGCCGCGGAATTCGCAACCTTACGCAGGCTCCACCGCCAGCGCTTCATACTTCGGTTATGAGCGAGGCGCCCGGCGTGGGCAAGCGCCAATTACGTCATTTACGCCGGTTTCATCTGTGCGGCTGCCTTGGAGCGCCCGCGAGGCTCTCAATTTCGCGCCGGAGGCGAAGTGTGCTGCAGGTTCAACGTAAGCGCCAACCGCTTTGACCCGCCGCCAGTAAGTCCGCTAGCGTCGGCAAGCATTGGGACAATGCTTCCGCCAGCCCAAACGGAGGGTTGACGATCAGCAGGCTCGATCCAAGCAATTTGCCTTCCAGCCGTGGCGCATCGACCCAGAGGTCGGCGCGCAGCATCTCGCCCGCGCCAAGATTGGCGAGTTCGGAATCAGCCGCGTTCAGCGCGCTCTCGCTCTTGAGCGGACGCCACCATAGATAAACGCCATGCCGGAACCGCCTGAGCGCGGCGGTGAGCGCGGCGCCGGCTCGCTCCACTTCTCCCGGCGCTTCATACGGCGGATCGATCAGCACCAGCCCGCGCCGTTGCGACGGCGGCAGCAGCGCGCCCAGCGCCTCCCAGCCGTCGCGCGCATGGACGCGGACCCCGGCTTTACCCCGCAGGGCGGCTTTTAACGCGGCGTATTCCTGGGGGTGCAATTCGCAGGCGGCCAGTTCGTCTCTCTCGCGCAATGCCTCCGCGACCAGCGCCGGCGACCCAGGATAGCAGCGCAGCGCGCCGTCAGGATTGAACCGGGCCAACACGGTGAGGAAGTGCGCCAGCGGCGCCGGCAGGTCGCCTTGCCCCCACAGCCTGCCGATCCCGCCCGTCCATTCGGGGCTGCGTTCGGCCTCGTTGCCCGTGAGGTCGTACAGGCTGCGTCCGGCGTGGGTGTCAAGTACGGCAAACGGCGCCGGTTTGCGTCTGAGCGCGTCCAGAATGAGCACCAGCGCCAGATGCTTGAGCACGTCGCCGTGATTGCCGGCGTGAAAAGCGTGGCGATAGTTCACACAATGGGCTTATCGTGCCGGGAGTTTCTACGGAAGTAGCATGGTGTTTCGCGACAATCCCGCCGCCCATCGGTTTGAGTTCGAGGCGCCTGAGGGGCTCTCGTTCGCGGATTACCGCGACGTCGCGGGCGTGCGCGCGATCATGCATGTAGAAACGCCCGCCGCCGCCCAGGGGCTTGGCTATGCGTCCAGGCTGATGGGCGAGATCGTCGCCTTCGCCCGTGCGCGGAGCATGAAATTGCGCGCGAGTTGCTCGTTTGCCGCCGCCTATTTCAAACGCCACCCAGACACCGCCGACGTGGAGGCTGACGAATGAGGACGCGACCTCAATTCGCGCTTGCCGCCTTCGCTTTGCTTGGAGCCGCGAGCGTTGCCTCTTGCATAAGCGGCCCCGCGCGCGCGGACCGCACATGGGATACCTATCTTGCGCGCACCGCGCATGTGGAGATGGACGCCTCCCGTTTCAGCGTGGCCCCGGTGAGCGATTGGTCCTACGATTCCGAGCGGACCGTGTCGGAAGCCTATGGCGCCGCGTCGTTCGAGATCAGCCAATTGCGCCAGGTGTGGTTCATGTTGGAGCCGCAGCCTGGCTCGCGCATCGCGGCGCACACGCTGCTGCTGTTCGAATTCGCCGATGATCGCCTGTTGGGGCTCACGATCGAAGCGCGCCGCGAAGCGGGGGAGGACTATTCCGCGGTGCGCGGGGCCTTCAACACTTTTGAGCTTTCCTACGTGTGGGGCACGGCGCGGGATTTCCTTACCCGCCGTGCGGTGCTGCTTGACCACGAGGTATTCATCTATCCGATCGCGATCGGCGACGAACAGAAGCGAAATTTGCTCACGCGCCTGCTGGAGCGCACCGCAGAGCTTGAGCAGCACCCGCGCTATTACAACACGCTGTTTTCAAACTGCACCAATGAACTGGCTAAAGCGGCTGGATTCAGCTGGGCGCCAGCGTTCATCCTGACCGGGCGCTCGGATCAATACCTCTTTCGACGCCGCATTATCCCGGGCGCCGATTTCTCCGTGGCGCGCCAGCATGCTGACGTCACCGCGTTCGTGCGGGCGCTGAATGCGGCGCCAGCGCAGGACTTTGACGCAGCTTTGTTGGCGGAGCTGCGCCGACGCAGCGGCGACTGACGCCATCGACATTGAATTTTGAACACCTTAAGTTTTCCTGTCTCCGTCTTTCCGGACGCCCCTGGGTTCCGGGTTCGCCCTGTGGGCGCCCCGGAATGACGGAGATGTACATGATTGGAAGGGTCAGCGCTTCGAACCGATCGCGTCACTTCCCGCCTGTTAGCAGCGCCACCGCGCCCAATACGATGCCAAAGATCGACATCGCGCCGATGACGAGCCAAACAAACCAATGTATTTCCATCATCTCGCCTCCCGGTTGCGGAGAGACGGTACGTGAGGGGCGCTCAAGCGCGCCTTGATCAGGATCAAGAAATCTTGGTGGACAGGGCCCGGGGCCTCGCCTAGCCAGAGGGCGTTTTCAAAGGAGCCTCTCATGCTGCGTCCGTTTTGTTTTGCTCTTTGCGTCTTGAGCTTGGTCGCCTGCGGCGGGCCGTCCAATCGTGCGCCCGCGCACCCATCGCAAAGTCCGGGAACGCAGAGCGGCGACACCAGACAGATCAATATCGCCAACCGCGAAGAGGTTGAGGCCAATATCCGCGACCTGCTGGGGCAGGCAAATGCGCAATTTGCACCCGGCGGAGGCGCCATCCCCGGTTTCTCCGACATGCTCGCGACCATCCAACCGGGGACCGATCTTCAGAGCCCTGTGGAGCTCAAGGCGGGCACGCCTTATTCGTTTTTTGGCGTGTGCGACGTCGATTGCAGCAATGTCGATCTCGAATTGCTTAACGGGACGACCGGCGAAGTGGTCGGCGCCGACTTGCTTGACGACGATTATCCTGTGGTGAACTTCACACCGCCCGCCGATGCGCGGTTTTTCGTGCGCGTGATCCTTCGTTCGTGCACCCAGTCTCCATGTTATGTGGGCGTCCGAGGTCAGAAGTTGGCGACGAACTAAGCATCGCGCCTTCGCCGCTTGGCGCTGTCAACCGCCATTGCGCCAGGCTTCCGCTAGCGCGCGGAAGCCTGCTTGATCGATATCTTCCGCGCGCGCGGTTGGCGACAAGCCTGCTGCATGCAGCAGCGCCTCGGCGCCCGGCGTCAGCGCCTTGAGCGCGCTGCGGAGCATCTTCCTTCTCTGCCCAAAGGCGGCGGCGGTGACGCGTTCGAGCGAGTCGAGGTGCGGGTAGGGGTTGGCGAGGTTGGTGAGGCGCACGATGGCCGAGGCGATCTTTGGCGGCGGCGTGAACGCGCGCGCGGGCACGGTGAACTCGAGGCGGCAATCGCAGCGCGCCTGCGCCAGCACGGCGAGGCGCCCGTAGGCGTCTCCGCCAGGCTTGGCGACGATCCGTTGCGCGACCTCCTTCTGGAACATCAACGTCATGTCGCCGCGCCAGGGCCCCGCCTTGAGCCATTTGATCAGCAGCGGCGTGCCGATGTTGTACGGGAGATTGGAGATAATAGCGGGGTGCTCCCCCTCCCCCTTGCGGGGAGGGGGTAGGGGGTGAGG
>JBEBIU010000064.1:0-16089 GCA_040080225.1 Terricaulis sp. | reverse complement strand
CCCCAATCCCCAGTCCCCAGTCCTACGCCACCCGTCCGCCTTGCTTGATGAAGAGCGCGCGCGGCGGCGTGGTCTCTTCCATGAGACTTTCCTTGATCGCCCGCGGCGCGCCGAACAGGTGCCCTTGGCCGAACGGGATATCGAGATCGAGCAATTCCGGGACCGTGGTTTCCTGTTCGATACGCTCGGCGATCAGGTCGATGCCGTAGCGCTGGAACACTGCCGCGATGTCGGCGGCGGCGATTTCGCGGGTGATGGCTGAGCGCGGGCGAACGCCGCGTTGCACGATCTGCTCGCTGATGACGCGCGCGGGCATCTTTACATAACGCACCCCAGCGCGTTCGAGATCGGGAAGATCAATCTCGGCGTTAGTGACTTTGTCGATCGAGAAGCGGAACCCGAGGTCCACCAGTTTCGCCATGGCGCGCGCTGCGGTGGAGGTTCGGCTCTGGTAGGAAGCCTGCGGGATTTCAAAGATCATGCTGCCGGCGAGATCGCGGTTCTCGCGCATGAAATCGAGGAATTGCGGAAAGAAAGCCTCATCCGCCAACGCCGTCGGCGAGAGATTGCAGAAGATGCCGATGCGCCGATCCTGCTTCATCAATTTACGTACAATCTGCACGCAGCGGAACAGCAGCACGTTGTCGATGGTTGACATCAGGCCCGCTTGTTCGGCGGCGGGAATGAATTCCTGCGGCATGATTAGCCGCCCGCTTGCGTCCTTGAGTCGGGTGAACCCCTCATAATAAGCCGTCTTGCGCTGGGGCAATTGGACGATCGGCTGCAGATGCAGCTCGATGCGATTCTCCAGCAGCGCCTCGCGCACCATATCCATCGGCCCTAACGCCGCGCTTGGATTGATCGCGGTGATGTTGCCGGCGGCCTGGAGGGTGTTGAGGCGCGCATCCATGGCCGCGCCCAATTTGTCCACGATCTGATCGATCAGCTTGAGTTCCAGCGGAGCGCCGGCCGGTTGCGCCTCGATTTGGCGATGCGCTGGCGGACCGTAGGCGATCTGTGCTTCGATTTCTTCAAGCCGGGTTTGCATCGCCTCGAGGTTGGAGGCCGTTTCACGTTGTGCGCCGCGGACGCGTTCGACTTCCGTTTTGATGCGCTTCTCGGCCCCGCCAACGCGTCCGGCGGCGGCGCTGGCGGCGATGCCGGCGTGGGTCACCGCGCAAGCTGTGAACAGCGAAAGCCCGCCCATGAACGCAGCCCCCGCGTCCTGCGCGCCAACCTGGTTGAGCGCAAGTCCGACCGCAAGCGAGATCATCGCGTACGCCACGTAGAGCAGCACATGAGTGAAGATAGGCATTTTTTGCCGCCTCGAATCTCTAGCAGCCCATGGGATAGGCGGGGTGGTTAATGGAGTCTCAATTGTCGCTAATTGTTCCCGTTAGAGAACAACATCGCCGCCTGCATCAGATACAGCGCGCCCAGCCCCGTCACGATCCAGCGCGTCCATTTGAGGAAGCTTTTGTCGTTCATTGCGTCAAGCACGCGCGCGCCGATTTCCCCGCCCAGCATCGCTAGCGGCGCGGCAGCGAGGAAAAACCATAGTGGCGGCAAGCCCGTTGTTTCGGAGGCAAACAAAAATGGCGCGCCGTAGAAGGCGATCTTGGCGAGGTGCGAGAGCACCTGCGTTGCAGCCTTGGTGGCTACGATCTGGTGGCGCGTGAGGTCGGTGCGGATGAAGAAGATGTCGAGCAGCGGACCGGCGACGCCGGCGGCGACATTAAGGCCGGTGACAGAGAGCCCGCATGCGAACGCATGTGCGGGCCGCGCGGCGTCGAGACGCAACACGTCCTTCGGCAACCAGGCGAGGGCTGGGATCAGCCCAAGCAACAGGTACACCCACGCCCTGCTCGGCGCGTAAGCAACGAGCGCCAGCGCGCCGGCGGCGGCGCCGGACCCAAGCGCATAAAGGCCGACAATGGTCCAGCGGATGTGCGCTCGATGCAGTACCCCGCGCCAGCCATTGGAGACGATCTGCACCGCCCCGTGTGTCACCATCGCCGCTGACACCGGCAACGCCAACGCCAACGCGCCCATAAGCATTAGGCCCCCGGCCATGCCGAACACGCCGGAGACGGTGGAAGTGGTGAGAACGACAAGAAGCAAAAAAATTTGAGTCACGCGCGCCTCCGTTTCAATTTTGGAGAACGGCGCGGCGGGGAGCGCCCCGATGGCCGCGAAAGCGGCGCACGCGTCGGCACACTTTAAGCGGGCGCTGGGTTGCGGAAACCCTATCTCTCACCCTACTTGACGAATTATCGTAGTACGATAAAATATTGGCGCTTATCCCTTGACGCCAAGTACGCCGCTTGCTATCTATGACCGGTAGCGAGGCAACGCCGTGAAATACACCTTCAAACAATTCCAGGCCGAATATCCGACAGACGAAGCCTGCCTGAACAAGATCATGGCGATGAAGTTCGGCGGGACGGAATTGATCTGCCCAGCCTGTCAAAAGCCATCCAAGTTTCACCGCGTCGCTGCTCGGCGCGCTTACGCCTGCCAATTCTGCGCCCACGCCATTTACCCCTGCGTGGGCACCCCATTCGAGCACTCATCAACGAGCCTGTCGAAGTGGTTTTTCGTCATGTATCTGATGACTAGCACGCGCCACGGCGTCGCCGCTAAGGAAGTCGAGCGCCAGCTTGGCGTCACTTACAAATGTGCTTGGCGCATGTGTCACGAACTACGCAAGCTGATGGCGAACGCGGACGTCAAAGGCCCACTTGGCGGATCGAAGCCGGTCGAAATCGACGAAACGTTCGTCGGTGGCAAGCATAAGGGCCACGCGGCCAAGGGGGGTCGCGGCGGCAAGAAGGCCATCGTGTTCGGTATCGTCGAGCGTGACGGCAATCTGCGTGCGGGGACGATCCCAGAAGTGAAGGCGCGCACGATTGAGCCGGTGGTGACAGACAACATAGCGCCGGGAACGACCATCTATTCCGATACGAATAGCAGCTATACGAAGCTAAGCGCGAAGTACGGCTTCGGTCACGAGACGGTCGCGCATTGGCGCGAGGAATGGGCGCGGGGGCCGGTTCATGTGAACAATCTTGAAGGCCACTGGAGCCGCCTGAAGGCGTCCATTCATGGGACGCACATTCACGTTTCGCACAAGCATCTGTGGAAGTACGCGAGCGAATTTAGCTATCGGCGCAACATGCGCGCCGATCACGCCACTATGTTTGGCCGCCTCGTTTGGGCTTTCCAACTGCCGCACCCAACAGCCGATTGAAATCCTCTTTGTGTCGGGGATTTTCCTCGATCTTTGGATAGGCCGTCAAAGCCGTAGGCTGCGCGAGATTATCCGGTTCGCCCTTTTTCTTATCCTTGATGATCTTTGCCACGCGATCCTCATGCATTTGCTGGTAGGCGCGAAGCGCCGGCAGATCGAGAAGTTCGCTAATCCGCCACGCCGGAATGACGCCGTTGATGAAGGAGTTCTCTCCGGTCTCGTCTTTAATATACCCCCAATTGACGCCAAGTAGCGCGAAGAAACCAGCGTATTCGTCGGGCACCGGACGCAACACGGTAGCTGCGGTGCGATAGACGATGACGGGAGAGCCAGAGAAGCCTGTGCGCGAGCGCATCTCCACGGCGAAGCTCTCTTGCTTGACCGGCGCCCCGATGGGACCAGTGGTGGGGATATTCTCGATCATCATGCTGAGCGTGCCGAACCTCGCGGCCGGACGATTATCCCCGGATGATCCCTGTAGGTTCACAAACCGCCCGACCATGAAGGCTTCATCGCCGACGCCGAGTTCGCTGTCCTCCATGATCTTGGGTGTAAGAAACCGCGCTTCTCGAATGTGCGAGATGCGGTGAACCGCTAAGTCGATATGGCCGTATGCGCAGGCTGCGGCTAAGTCGTGTTCTGGGTGAGCGACCCATTCGTTCTGATCGATCTCGCACACATGCGGCGGCGATCCGTCGCGACGGTTGACGCTCGCGACGCACGCGCTGCCCTCAAACACTACGTGACGGTTTGAAACCAGATATGGAAGATACACGGCCTGGCCGAAAGCCTCCTCGCCCCCAACAATCTCGCGCCCGACTAGGAATGCCGTGCCTCCGAGGCGCTCGCGCTTGTGGGCAAGGTCGGCAGTCGGATACAAGAAGGCGATGCCCTCCATGAGGCTGTCTGGGATTCTCGGCATAGTTCCATCGTAAGGCGTTTCTGGGCGTTGAAATACCAGTTCGGCGGCGTGCCGCTCCTGCATGAACCCCCTGGGGATAACCGGCCCCAGCACGGCATACTCTGCACTTGCCATCCGTCACTCCCATTTGAGCGCCGGACGTTCATTCCCTTCCAATCTACCTACGTCCGCAGGTACTTGGCGTCAAGGGATAAACGCCAAAATATTTTCGTGATACTTGTGAGATAATCCGATGAGCGATGAAAATCCCCGTCTCGCCAAGGCGCTCGAACATGCCGGGCGAACGCTCGTGATCAATGCCGTGCTGATCCCCATGCTGCTGGCGGCGATCTTGCTGCCGCTGATCGGCGAGCTTTACCTGGTGGTGTTCGAGCCGAAGCCTTGGGCGGCGGAGATCGGCGGCTTGCGCGCCGCGCTGGTCAAGCTGATCGCCTATGCCCCCGCGCTCGCCGCCGCCTGGGCGGTCATGGCGCTGCAGCCGGTGCTCGACGAACATTGCCAGGGGCGGTTCGTGTCGGCCAAGTCGAGCGCGGCGTTCCAATGGGCGGGAATCTGGGCGCTGGCGGCGTTTCTGCTGAAGCTGCTCGTCTCGCCGCTGGCGATTTCGCTTCTGGGCGGGCCCGCGTTCAATTGGCGCTCCGACCCGCTCGACCTCGCGCTGATGGCGTTCGCGGTCGCCGTGCTGATGATCGGCGGCGTCCTGCAAGCGGCGGCGGCGGCGCTTAAAGCCGAGAACGACCAGATCGTGTGATGCGCATTGTCGTCACTCTCGACGTGATGCTCGCCCGGCGCAAGATGAAGGCGAAGGACCTGGCTGAACGCGTGGGCATAACAGAAGCCAACCTCTCTTTGCTGCGCACTGGGAAGGTCAAGGGCGTACGCTTCGAGACGCTGGCGAAAATCTGCGATGCGCTCGCATGCAATCCGGGCGATCTGCTTGAGGTGGAGGAGAGCGTCGTGCAGGACAGCCCGGGCGACACCTAGAGCGGCGGCGGCTGGGGCGCGGTACGCGCTCTGGCGAACGCCGCCAGCCGCGCCTCGATCCGTTCAAGTATGCCCGGCCAGTCTTCGCGAGTAATTGCGTACCAGGCGTTATCCCGCCAGCTTCCGTCCGGTCGGCGCATTTGCTTGCGCATCACGCCCTCGAACGCGCAGCCGAGCTTGAGCATCGCCGCGCGCGACTGCGCGTTGAGCGCATCGGTCTTCAGTTCCACCCGCTCAGCGCCGCAGGCGAAGGCGTGGCTGAGCAGCAGGAGCTTGGCGGCGGGATTAATCGCGGTCCCCTGCGCCTCGCGCCGATACCAAGTGGCGCCGATCTCGACGCAGGCATCCTTGGACCGGATATTGATGTAACAGGATTGCCCGACGACAGCGCCACCCGGCGCGATCACGGCATGAGGTATCCAGCGGCCTTCCTCCTGCTCGGCGCGAAGCTGTTCGAACCACTCGCCATAGCCGCGCTCGGCGATCGGGTAGGGCATATGTTTGAAGATGATGAGATCGGCATGGGCCGCCGCTGCAAGGCCAGCCCGGTGGCGCTCTTCGAACGGTTCGAGGCGCACATGCGCATTCGCCAATGTCGCAGCGGAAAGTTCCATAGCGGCGTTGCCCCCCATGGCGCGGGGCTTTAGCGTGCGCGCTCGAAGCCCGCCACCGGCCCGGAGATCACAATGTATTTCGAACATAGCGAAAAGGCCCAATCCTGGATCGACCGCGTGCAGAAATTTATGGACGAGCACATCTATCCCGCGGTCCCGATGTACGAGACCCAACAGAAAGAGGGCGGTCGCTGGAAGGTGATCCAGGTGGTCGAGGATTTGAAAGCCAAGGCCAAGGCGCAAGGGCTTTGGAACATGTTTATGCCGCCAGGCAGCGGCCATGCGCATGTGGACGACACCTTCGCGTTCGAAAGCCCGCGCCTCACCAATCTCGAATACGCCCCCTTGGCCGAGATCATGGGACGCGTCGGTTTTGCTTCCGAAGCGTTCAATTGCTCGGCGCCCGACACCGGCAACATGGAAGTGTTCGAGCGCTACGGCACCCGCGCGCAAAAGGACAAATGGCTGAAGCCGCTGATGGACGGCGAAATCCGCTCGGCGTTCCTGATGACCGAGCCGGCGGTCGCGTCCTCCGACGCCACCAATATCCAGTGCGCAATCCGCCGCGACGGCGACGATTACGTGATCAATGGCCGCAAATGGTGGTCCTCCGGCGCCGGCGATCCGCGCTGCAAGGTCGCCATTCTTATGGGCAAAACCAATCCCGATAATCCAAAGCACTCACAGCAAAGCCAAATCCTGGTGCCGCTCGATTCCAAGGGCGTCACCATCATGCGTCCGCTCACCGTGTTCGGTTATGACGACGCGCCGCACGGGCACATGGAGATTGAACTCAAAGACGTGCGCGTGCCGGCGGAGAACTTGTTGCTCGGCGAAGGCCGCGGTTTCGAGATCGCGCAGGGACGCCTGGGACCAGGGCGTATCCACCATTGCATGCGCACGATCGGCGCGGCGGAAGCAGCGCTCGAAGCTTTGTGCAGACGCGTCACCAGCCGCGTCGCTTTCGGCAAGACCATCGCCGAGCATTCGGTGTGGGAGCAACGTATTGCCGAAGCACGCATCGATATCGAGATGAACCGCCTCCTATGCCTGAAAGCCGCCTACATGATGGACGTCGCCGGCAATAAGGTGGCCAAGAACGAGATCGCCATGATCAAGGTGTCGGCGCCGCGCATGGCGCTGAAAATCATTGACGACGCGATCCAGGCTCATGGCGGCGCCGGCGTATGCCAGGATTTCGGCCTCGCCAAATCCTACGCCGGCATTCGCACGCTGAGGCTGGCAGACGGCCCCGACGAAGTGCATTGCCGCGCCATCGCCATGAATGAGCTTGGCAAATACGGCTGGACCGGCAAGCGTGCGAAAACCGAAGGCGAGAGCCTGCCGGGCATGCGTTAATGTGGCTGGCTGCAATGACGACGCTGTGCTAAGAGGTTGCCGATGAGAACCATGACCATAACCATATCGGACGACGCGGCGCGAGCGCTCGATGCGGCCGTCGCCGGCACGCCGAGAACGCCCGAACAAGTCGTTTCCCGGGTGGTCGAGAGCGCATTCGTCGAAAACTGGGGCGATCTCGATGCGGACGATGTCGCGGCGATAGAGCAAGGCCTTGCCGACATAGAACGAGGCGACACCTTCGCTCACGAGGATGTGGTTGCGGCCATTAAGTCCACGTATGGATGATGATCGTTTGGTCAGCGCGCGCAAAACGTGATTTCGACGCGCTGTGCGCATACACGGCTGCCGAGAGCCCCAAAGGGGCGAAGCGGATCGCGTCTCGAATTCTCAAGCGCATTGACGACCTCGCCACAATGCCACTGCAGGGTTCGTTGCTTCCGAAAGGCCTGCGGCGCCTTGACATAACGAGGACGCCGTATTTGCTGATCTTTCGCGTGGATGACGACGCCATTCGCCTAGTCCGAATTCTGCACGGAAAGCGCAATCGGCGATCTTAGTTTTCATAACTCAATACTTGCGAGAGTGAATGTCCGTAGCTTGGATCATCAGCGCACTAGCGCTTGCGTTTGGCGCGTTTCTCGGCGCGCGTGGCCTGCTCGATCCGCACTGGGCGGCTCGGCTGGTGCGTTTGAAAGAAGACGAGCAGGGCGGCGGTGTTGCCGAATTCCGCGCCACCTATGGCGGCGTGTTTTTTGGATTGCATGCCGCCGCGCTTCTTTTGGTGTTGTACTATCTTCGCGGTGGCGCGGAGCTTCCAGGTGTGGCCGCCACTGGCGCTGTGTTCGCGCTAGCGGCAGGCTGGGCTGGCGCCGCGTCGGGGCGGCTTATTTCGATCTTGCGCGATCCCGGCGCAAACACGGCGTTCAACCGTCTCTCCGTCGCCGTGGAAGCCGCCATCGCGCTCGCCATCGGCGCGCCTTGGGCGCTGTGGCTTTTGGGCGGCGTCTAAGTTTGGCTCAGAAGTCGTTGATGCTCGTATCGGCGCGCCATGGCCAAGCGCGCGCAGGGAGCCCGCATTCGTGCGGATCGAACGTGTCGCGCGTGAGCACGACCGTGTTGGTCGGCGTTTCCTCGACGCGCACTTGGGCGACATCGAACGGCAGATCGTCCGCCTGCAGAAATGCTGACAATTTCAGCCAGTAGTACGCCGCAAGCGCCTCGGTGGTGGGATCGCCCTGGAAGCTCATGATGCTGGCCAGGCGCTGGGGTTCGCGCTCGCGGAAGAAGTCGAGCAACGGATCGGTTTCGTTCAATTGCAGCGCGTGGTCGACATGGCCGTCGATCCAGGCGCACCAACGCCGCTTCAAGGCATCGAACGGCGCCACCGCATTGGCGCCGCCGAAGCGAAAGCGTGTGCGCGGCGCCAGGCGCACGCTGACGATCTCATTGTGCCCATGCGGGACGGCGCATTTGGAGTCCGGGTCGGTCAACAAGCGGTGCGCCATCGCGTAGCGACGGGCGAATTCGAGCGAAGCCATGTTCTCTTCCCAGGCTCTCCCGCAGCACAGACGGGCGCCAAACAATACGGCGCTTTAGCTGGCGCTGGATTGGCCTGCAACTCTCAGAACCATTTCCGCCACTTGGCGATTGCAAACAGCGCCAAGGGGGCGAGCAGCATCAGCAGGAACGCCGCTTTCGGCCCTACGGTCTCGTCAAACCATGCAATCGCGTCCAGATTCATGCCGAAGATGGAGGCGATCAGGGTTGGCGGGATGAACGCCATCGTGGCCAGCGACAGCGCTTTCAGCACATTGGTCTGCGCCGCGTTGATCAGCCCCAACGTGGCGTCCTGGAGATAGGCGAGCCGTGGCTGCATGGCTTCGGAGATGCGCTCCAACTCGCCCACGTCGCGCCCGAGTGCGGCAAGGCGCTTGTCGTCGAGCCCATGCTTGCCCTTGGCGAGACGCGCATAGGTAACGAGCCGTTGAATGCTCGAGAGCGAATCGTGGGCTATGGCGCCGAGCGCGCCGACGCGGCCAAGTTCGCGCAGGATCGAACGCAGGTCCGGATCGCGATCCTCCGCGAAGACTCGCTGCGAGATGGCGTTGGCGCTCGCAGTGGCTTCCGCGAGCAGATCGGCGAGGCGCTCAGCCGCGCCCTCAAGCAATGCGAACAACACGTCCGCGCCGGTTTGCGCCGAACCGACGCGCGCGGAGGCGCGCCCGGCGCCGATCTCGAAAGCGCGCGGGCGCACCTGGCGCACTGTGACGAGTTTGCCCTGCGTCAGGATGAACGTCACCGGACCGGAGATGAACATGCCTTCGTCGCGCCGGCCCAGCAGCGTGGCGGTCAGATAGAGCGCCTCGCCCTCCTCATAGAACCGCGCGGATTCCTCGAATGCGCCGCGCTCGGCCGGCGTCGGCACGTCAATGCCCAGCGCGGCTTCGACCTCGGCTTCCTCCGCTTCGGAAGGGTGCTCAAGATCGAACCAAAGCGCGTTCGCATCGGTGCAAGAAGCGGCCTCAACGCCACCGCGGGAGAGTCGTCGCAGCATGGGGATGCTTTGCCATGTTTCTTGGACTTAGCGCTAGCGGGACAAAAACATGGACCGCCGGCGCCCTCGCCGGCATACACTGATTGCTACCGCTCTGGTGGCGGTGTGTTCGCGACACCGTTTGCCGGCGAGGGCGCCGGCGGTCCATGTTTGTGGCGCTTCCCCGGTGACGAGACGCGGAACGGATATTGGGTAACCCATGTTTGAAGGCAAGGTTTGGTGGATTACCGGCGCTTCGTCTGGTATTGGCGCAGCGCTTGCGCATGCTTTGGCGCAGCGGGGCGCGCGCCTTGTTCTCTCGGGGCGCAACCAGGAAGCGCTCGCCAGCGTGCGCGACGCGTGCTGCGCGGAGGCGCTAATACTGCCATTTGAGGCGACAGCGTTCGATCAAATCCCGGCCGTTGTCGATCAGGCCTGGAGCTGGGCGGCGCAGTTTGGCGGCGGCATTGACGGACTCGTCAACAATGCAGGGATTTCGCAACGCTCGCTCGCGGCTGACACCGCTTTTGAAGTGTACGAGCGCATCATCGCGGTCGATCTCATGGCGCCGATACGGCTGACACAGGCTCTGTTGCCGCGCATGATCGGCGTCGGGCGCGGTCACGTTGTTGCGATATCGAGCGTGGCGGGAATTATCGGCGCGCCGCTGCGCAGCGCCTACAGCGCCGCCAAAGCAGGCATCATCGCTTATCACGACAGCGTTCGCGCCGAGACCCAGCATCAAGGCTTGCAGGTGCTGGTAGTGGCCCCGGGCTCGGTGCGCACGAACGTTTCCAAGAATGCGCTCGACGGCAAAGCGCACGCGCGGGGCTTCAGCGACGACGCGATCGATAACGGCATGGCGCCGGAAGCTGCCGCGGAGCGCATTGTGGAGGCGATCGCGGGCGGCGCGCGCGAACTCATTCTCGCCGAAGACATGGAGGCGCAGGCCGCGCAGCTGCGCCGCAGCAATCCCGACCAGCTCTTCGACATCATGGCCCAACTCGTGGCCAGCGGCTACGCGCAGAAATTGGGCGCGAAGAGCTGAGGGGGTGACTTAGATATCGACCTGAACCACGACGCCAGGGGATGCGGTCGCGACAGCGGCCCGAATTTCAGCGAGCTTGAGTTTGATCAGCTTCCAACGCCCATTGCTTAGAATGACAATCGTTATGCGCCGCCCAGTGAGGTTTTGCTGGTGTACGATGTTGCGGTCGGTAGTGACGAAGACATCGAAGCCAGCCGCCTCTGCCGCGCTGAGGAGGTCACCGTTCTTCAACGTATCCCAGCCTCGGGAACGCGCTTCCTCGACGACGTGATCGGCCAAAGCCGCAGCAACGCCCCTGGGTGTTCCATTGTCGAATAGCACGCGCATTACGCGACTGGCGCGTCTAGGCTGCGCGCGGCGAATTCCAGCAACGCCTCGATCTGTTCGCGGCTTACCGGAAATTGCGCCATGACCTCCTCGACGGTCAGGCCGTCCTCCAAATTCTCGAACACAATAGCAGCCGGCGTGCGCGTGCCTTTGAACACCCAGGCACCGCTCACCTTGCCTGGGATGCGCTCAATCGCGGGACACTGCGACCAATCTAACGGGGACATTCACTTCACCTCAGGCTTTCTTACCACGGATCAGAGGAACGCGCTATGATGGAGATCGCCACATGAGGCGGCGAGAGAAGGGTTCTGATCTGGCTATTTCCGCTCTTGGCCCGAAATTGTTATTGGTGAAGTCGCCGCTTGCGATAGTCTTTTTGGCCAACCGTTGCGAAAAGGGGAGTTGGTAAGTGGAAGCGCTAAAGTGGCTAGCGGTCGTGGCGCTATTCCTTGCACCGTCTCGGGCTTTTTTTTCCTCCCTTTGTGGACCGTGAAGTTTGCGGGACGCGCGCTGGACACCGAACGCGCCAAGGACTCTCGTTGACGTCAGGCAGGTTTTGCTGCGCTTTGCGCAGCTGGCGTTGTGGTCGCGCCCTGCGCGGCGCTCGCGTTGGCCTTGCTTGTGTTTCCGCTAGACGGTTTTCGGTGAGCGCAACGTCGCCTTTCGGCGAAATTACGCCCCCGTCACTCCGCCTTCTGCACCGCGCCTCGCGCCATCACGAAGCGCACGTCCATCAGCGTCGCCACATCCGCCAGCGGATCGGCGTCCACGGCGATGATGTCGGCGGCGTAACCCGGCGCGATGCGTCCTGCGGTTCCGTTAAGCTGAAGGTGGTCGGCGGCGTTCACGGTCGCCATCTGGATCGCTTGCAGCGGGGTGAAGCCGGCTTCGACCAGCAGCTGGAACTCGCGCGCGTTCATGCCGTGAGGGGAGACGCCGGTGTCGGTGCCGAAGGCGATGCGCGCGCCCGCCGCCCGCGCGCGCTGCGCCATGGCGACCAGCGCAGGCCCCACCGCGCGCGCTTTCTCCGCTTGCGCGGGCGAGAGCGTGCCGCCTTGCTCGGCCAATTGGCCGACCCACCAGCCCGCCATCATGGTCGGCACCAGGTAGCGATTGCCTTGCCGGAGCAGGCGGAAGGATTCCGCGTCGGCGTAGCTGCCGTGTTCGATGGAATCGACGCCCGCGCGCAAAGCCGCGTTGATGCCGCCGATTCCATGCGCGTGCGCGGTGACGCGCCGGCCCATGGCGTGAGCGGCGTCGACGATGGCTTCCAGTTCGGGATCGCTCAGCTGTTGGCCGACGCCCGCTGCGGTGTTGGAGAGCACGCCGCCGGTGGCGGTGATCTTGATCACATCGGCGCCGGCTTGGATTTGCCGGCGTGTCGCTTCACGACAGGAATCGGCCCCCGAGCAGGCCGAGGGACTGCGCAGGACATCGACGACATGGGGCGAGAAGCCGTTGGCGTCGCCGTGGCCGCCATGGGGCGTGACAGCGAACCCTGAAGCGATAATGCGCGGGCCGACGACGCGGTTTTCCGCTATCGCGCGGCGCAACGCGAAGATGGAATCGTTCGCGGCCCCGAGATCGGCGACCGTGGTGAAGCCCGCCATCAATGTCTTGCGCGCATTCTCCGCGCCGCGCAGGGCAGCGTCGGATTCTGTAAGCGTGACTTCCTCGATGAATTGATTGGGCCCAAGTTCGCTGGTGAGATGGACGTGGCTGTCGATCAGGCCTGGCAGCACGAAGCGGTTGCGCTGGTCGACGACGGCCGCGCCCGTGCGCTCGACATAGCCGGCCTCGACGCCGACCACGCGCCCGTCGGCGCCAATGAGAATGGATTGCTGTGTAAGCACACGTCCTGTCGCGGGATCGGCTAGCAGTCGCCCCGCATGGACGATCGTCGTGATCGTAGCCGACTCCTGAGCGGCGCTCGGTCCGACCGGCGCGGCGAGCGCGGTGAGTGCGGCAATCGAAACGAACAGGCGTCGCAGCATTGTCTTTCCCCTGGGTGGTGCTCGGGTCTTGGTTTCCCCGAACGTTTTCCGAGTCAATCGCGCTCCCCAATCGGGCGGCGCTGAGTTTGGCTTAGGGACTAGACAGATCGCGCGACGCCAGTGAATTATGCACGTGTCGTTTTGGAGGAAGCCCCATGGCCAAAGGTCAGATGAAGTCCAACAAGGAAAAACGTAAGCCGAAGAAGAGCGGCGACGATAAGAAGAAGAAATAGGGAGTAGGGTTTTAGGGACGCCGCTGAAACCTAATCCCGACGGCCCTCACTCCCGTTATTGAAGTCCTTGCTCCGTCATTCCGGGTCTTGCTTCGCAAGCCCGGAATGACGGGACTTTTGTTGTCGGGAATGGGTCAATGTGTAGGGCGTCCCCTAAACACCTCATCCACAATCCCTAATCCCCAACACCTATCCCTATATCGGCATCCGCATGATTTCCTGATACGCGGAGATAACCTGGTCGCGTACCGCGATCACGGTTTGCAGCTGGGTTTCCGCCGCGGCGATGGCGGTGACGACATTGACGATGTCGCTTTGCCCGGCCGCGACCGAGAAGGCTTGATTCTCGGCCGCACTCGCGCTCGCGCCGGCCTGGCGGATCGCTTCCTGGACCAGATTGCCGAAATCGACGCTCTCTGCGCCGCCTACGGCCCCTTGGGTTGCGCGCGCGGTTTGCTGGTAGGCGCGTGCGGCCGATACCGGATCGATGGCCATGTTCGCTTATCTCCGGAGCAGGTCGAGCGCGCGCGAGGTCATGGTGCGGGCGGCTTCGATCATGTTGAGGTTGGCTTCGTAGGCGCGGGTCGCTTCGCGTAGATCCATCATCTCGACCAGCGTGTCGACATTAGGCAGGCGCACATACCCATCCGCATCTGCGGCCGGATGACTGGGATTATATTCCTCACGAAATTCGCGCATGTCATACTGAGCGCCCCTCACCCGCACCCCCACTGCCCCGCTGGCCAGCGTGGTGGTCTCCATCAACGGAATCCTGCGGCGGAATGGGTCTTCGTTTGGGTTGGCGCCGGTCGAATTGGCGTTGGCGACATTCTCCGCCGCAAGCCGCATGCGCACGGTTTGCGCGCGCATGCCGGACGCGGCGGCGGAGATGGCGGCCTGGATGTCAGTCATTCATAGCTCCGATTCATCGGCCCGGCGCCCGCAGCGCCATGCGCACAAGTTCCAGCCCTTTTTGGTAGAGCGCCAGATTGGTCTCGAACTGCATGCGCGTCTCGGCGGCGCGCGCCATCTGCTCTTCGAGCACAACCGCATTGCCGTCCATGGTGGTCTCGCTGTCGTCCTGGGTGACAATCTTTGTCTCTACGCTCCCGCCTGGAGTCAGGTGACTCGCGCTGGTGCGGGCCATGGCGAGGCCGCGTCCGCCTGCCGCGGAAGCCAGCATGCGCTCGAAGCCGGCAGTGTCGATCTCGCGCGGGCGATAGCCGGGCGTCGAGGCGTTGGCGATGTTCTCCGCGATCAGCCGTTGGCGCTCGCTCAATTGATCGAGCCGAGCGCGAAGGAGGCCGAAGAATGGGGTGTGGGAGAGGTCCAAAATTTCCGACTCAGTTTTCTCGACTCAGGGCTGCAAGATTTGCCTAGTCGAACAGCTCATGGTTAAGCGCGACTTAATTTCGGCCGCGATTTTTAACCTCTCGTTTACCAAACTTCGCCAGCCATAAGGCCAACTCCAGAACGGGGGCGGGCGGTGGATTTCTTTCAACTGGCAAAAGTTCTGTTTGCGCTGCTCGCCACCTTGGCGCTGCTCGCGGGCGTGGCGTGGGGCGCGCGGCGACTCGGCATGCTGCGTCCGGGGCGCGAGGGCGAGCGCCGGCTGAAGGTCAGCGAGAGCATGATGCTCGATCCGCGCCGCCGCTTGGTGATCGTGCGTTGCGATGGGCGCGAGCACGTGCTCCTGCTTGGACCGGGAGGCGACCGTGTGATTGCGCACATGGACGCCAAGGCGGAGGCGAGCAATTGAGCGCTAAATTCATCCCGCTGGCGGCGCTATTCATCGGTTTTGCGCTGGTTGGCGGCGGCGACGCGTTCGCCCAGGCCGCGCAGCCGACGCTCGACATCAATCTCGGCAGCGGCGAGGGGCTGACCGCGCGCGTGCTGCAACTCACCGCTTTGATCACCGTGCTGTCGCTGGCGCCGTCGATCGTGATCATGAGCACGAGTTTTGTGCGCATCGTCGTGGTGCTCTCGCTCTTGCGCACCGCGATCGGGCTGCAACAGGCGCCGCCGAACGTGGTGATCGTATCGCTCTCGCTGTTCTTGACTGCGTTCGTGATGCAGCCGGTCTGGGACGAGGCCTACCAAGCCGGCATCGGTCCGGTGATGCGAGAAGAAATGCCCCTCGATGAAGCGTTTCCGCGCATCGTCGAGCCGCTCAAAGTGTTCATGGCCGCGCACACGCGCGAGCAGGATCTGGCTTTGTTTATCGACATGGCGCGGCTGGATACGCCGCCCGCAAGCGCGACCGAGACGCCGCTGCGCGTGCTCGCGCCAGCGTTCATGATTTCCGAGTTGCGGCGCGCCTTCGAGATAGGTTTCATGCTGTTCGTTCCGTTCGTGATCATCGATCTGGTGGTGTCGTCGCTCTTGATGGCGATGGGGATGATGATGATGCCGCCAGTGACCGTAAGCTTGCCGTTCAAGTTAATTTTCTTCGTGCTGGTGGACGGCTGGCGCCTGGTGGCGGGAAGCTTGATCGAAAGCTTTGCTACTGGTGCGCCGCCGGGGGGATGAGGCGGCGGACCGATGATCGGCGCCACTTCATTGGACCGCCGGCGTCCTCGCTGGCGGGGTGTTGCACCAAATGCAGACGACGGGGCGTTCGCCTTCGCCGGCTGCGGGGTAAGCGGCCCAAGGCGCGCCAAACACCGGACAACGCGCGGCGTTTCCGGGTTCGGTTCATTCCATGGCGCCAATCCGAAGATCGGGAGAGCGGGGCGCGCTTGGCGCGTGAGCTCAAAGTTAAAATGGGTGGTGCGCTTGGCGCGCCCCGCGCATCGTGTTTTCCAGCCGGCCAAAGCCTG
>JBEBIU010000063.1:0-16320 GCA_040080225.1 Terricaulis sp. | reverse complement strand
CCTTCCAGGCCGCCGCGCGCATCGAGTTTCTCGAAAAGGGCTTCGAGGCCGCCTGCGTGAACAATGTGGTCCGCGCGGCCGGAGGATCGCTGGCGACGCTTTACGCGCAATTCAACAACAAAGAAGGCCTTTTCCTCGCAGTGGCCGAGGAGCAGCACGAACAGCTGGTGGCGGCGATGACGCCGCCCTGCGTCGCCCACCTTTCGCTCGAGGACGGCTTGCAGGTGATCGGGGAGCGCTTCCTGACCGCCCTAATTTCGCGGGAAAACTTGGCTTTCTACCGTATCGTCATCGGCGAAGGGCGCAAATTCCCGCAACTTTTGCAGCGTTACGTCTTTGCCGGCGCGGACCGCATCCGCAACGTGGTCGCCGCCCACCTGGAGCGCACTGCTCGGGACATTGAGGACGCCGACATGGTCGCCTCCTATTTCTTGGAAGCGGTGCGCAGCAGGCATCATTATCGCGCGCTGGCGGACGATGGTTACACCCTTCGTGAGGAAGAGCTTTCCGAACACGTCAGCAGATCGGTCCGGTTCTTTCTGGCCGGCGCGCGCGCGCTTTAGGAGGATTCAGGCGCCATTCAGGACCGGCGCCGCAGATTCAAACTTGCGAGGGTGCGCCTGCAAGGGCGCGCACGGGAGCCTCTAGCATGAAGAAAATTCTCTTGGTGGCCGCCGCCGCTTTGGGCGCAACCGCTGTAGCGCCACAAACGGCGCTCGCCCAGCGCGACCGCGGCGCACACGAGCGCCAGCGCGACGACGACGGACAACGATGGCGCGGCGAGGATGGCGAGCGGCGCGGCCACAATTTCGGCGATCAAAACGTCAGCGGCGGCGCGCCTCCCGAACAGCCGCAAGAGCGCAATTGGCGGCCTGAACAGGATCGCGGCGCGCGCGGCCAGGGAGAATTGGCAGGCGGCCCCCGTCGCGGCCCGCCGGAAAACGCGTCTCCCCCGCCCGCTGGCTTCAACGGCCGCAACATTCCTCCGACCCCCGCAGCGCAGGGCAATGGCGGACGCGGCTGGCGCCAAGGCGGCGACGTTGAGCGCGATCGCGGCCAAGGCGAGAACGGCGACAGCGGCCGTGGCCAAGGCCAAGGCCAAGGTTGGAACGGCGTCCGCGATCGGGGTCAAAGCGAACGCCAAGGCTGGAACGACGGACGCGGCCGGGGCCGGGGCCAAGGCGAACACCAAGGTCGGAACGGCGAAACTGGACGCGGTCAAGGCGAAGGCTGGAGTAGCGGACGCGACCGGGGTGAGCATCAAGGCTCGAATGGCCAGCGCGGACGAGAGCGCGGTGAGCAGCAAGGCTGGAACGGCGGACGCGGCCAAGGCGAACGTCAGGGCTGGAACGGTGAGCGCACGCGCGGCCGAGCCGAACACGATGGCAGGAACGACCGCGGGCGCGGCGGACGCGACTGGGGCCACGACGGCCGGCGTGACTGGTCCGACAACGATCAATGGCGACGCAACTGGGATCGCGGCCGTCACGACAACCGCTACCGTCCTTATTGGAACACGCATCGGGATTTTTCTCACCCCCGCTTCTCCGATTGGCGGCGCATTCGCCACGGCTATTATTTTGACCGCGGCTACGCGCGTATCCTGAGCGGCTATTACGGGCGCAATTATTACTGGTGGAGCTATGACGGCTGGCATCGTCCGTATCGCCGTTGGAGCATCGGCTATGTGATCCCGAGCTGGCTCTATTGGGAAGATTTGCCTTGGGATCTCTATTACCGGCTGCCGCCGGCGCCGTATGGCTGCCGCTACGTCTATGCGGATGGAGACGTGCTGCTGATCGCCATCGCGAGCGGCATTATCCTGGACGCGCTGTTGTACGAAGACGGATATTATTGATCGCCGAAGCCCCGAGGGCCGCGCAAAAACGCGGCCCTCTACGCTTCACGCCAGGATGATCTTCGCGCTATGACCGGACGCCCCAGCGAGGCGAGCATCGCGCGTCAGCAGCGGCGCCTCTAACCCTTCCACAAGCGCGACATAGGCGCGTATTTCCTCGAGCAAATAGTCGGACAATGACATGCCCGAGAGCACCGCGCGCGCCTTGAGGCGCCGATGCAGCACCTCGGGCACGTTGCGGATTTGGACCATTATGGGCATGTCAGAAGCATGTAATCATCCGCTTCACATGTCCAAATTCCTAATCGGAGTTCTTGACGGTCGATCCCCTCCTCCTTACATCCGCGTCGTTAGCAGCCGTCCACACTGAGTGCTAATGCGCGAATCGGGCAGCAGCTAGAAGTTCCAAGTGACTGAAAACCAAGAGGAGTAGCATCGTGGCGAGCTTTCGTCCCCTGCAGGATCGCGTTGTCGTTAAGCGCGTGAAAGAAGAAGAAAAAACCAAAGGTGGTATCATCATACCGGATACGGCTCAGGAAAAGCCGCAAGAAGGCGAAGTCGTCGCCGTGGGCCCCGGGGCCCGCGATGAGGATGGCGAGTACATCAAAATGGACGTGAAGGTCGGCGACCGCATCCTGTTCGGCAAATGGTCGGGAACGGAAGTGAAGCTCGACGGCGAAGAGCTCCTGATCATGAAGGAGTCCGACATCATGGGCGTCATCGAACAGAAGAAGGCGAAGAAGGAAGCCGCTTAAAGGAGCGCGGGTCTTCAGACCCGCCTCTGCGCTTCCGGCAATTTCAAATGCGGGTCTGAAGACCCGCGCTCCAAGTAAGAGGAACACACACCATGGCTGCTAAAGTCGTGAATTTCGGGTCGGACGCGCGCGAGCGGATGCTCGCCGGCGTCGATATTCTTGCAAACGCTGTAAAAGTCACGCTCGGTCCCAAGGGCCGCAACGTCGTGATCGAAAAAAGCTTCGGCGCTCCCCGCACCACCAAGGACGGCGTCACCGTCGCCAAGGAAATCGAACTCGAGGACAAGTTCATGAACATGGGCGCCCAGCTCATTCGTGAAGTCGCCTCCAAGACTAATGACGAAGCAGGCGATGGCACCACCACCGCCACCGTGCTCGCCCAAGCCATCGTGCGCGAAGGCATGAAGGCGGTTTCGGCCGGCCGCAATCCGATGGACCTGCGCCGGGGCATCGACAAGGCCGTCACCGCCGTGGTCGAGGACCTGAAGAAGCGCTCGGCCAAGGTGAAGTCGAACGACGAGATCGCCCAGGTCGGCACGCTCGCGGCCAATGGCGATGTACAAATCGGCAAGTTCCTGGCGGACGCCATGGCAAAGGTCGGCAATGAAGGCGTGATCACGGTTGAAGAAGCCAAGTCCCTCGACACCGAACTCGATGTCGTCGAAGGCATGCAATTCGACCGCGGCTATCTCAGCCCGTATTTCATCACCAACGCCGACAAGATGGAAGCGACGCTGGAAGACCCCTTCATCCTGCTGTTCGAAAAAAAGCTCTCCAGCCTGCAGCCGATGCTGCCGATCCTGGAAGCCATCGTGCAAAGCCAGCGCCCGCTGCTGATCATCGCCGAAGACGTCGAAGGCGAAGCGCTTGCAACGCTCGTGGTCAACAAGCTGCGCGGCGGCCTCAAGGTCGCAGCGGTGAAGGCGCCGGGCTTCGGCGATCGCCGCAAGGCTATGCTGGAGGACATCGCCGTTCTCACGGGCGGTCAGGTGATCAGCGAAGACCTTGGCATCAAGCTCGAGAATGTCACTGTCGAGATGCTCGGCAAAGCTAAGAAGGTCGTGGTCAAGAAGGACGACACCACCATCGTCGACGGCGCCGGCCCCAAGAAGGACATCGAGGGGCGCATCGCGCAAATCCGCACCCAGATCGAAGACACCACGTCCGACTACGACAAGGAAAAGCTGCAAGAGCGTCTGGCGAAGCTCGCTGGCGGTGTTGCGGTGATCAAGGTCGGCGGCGCGACGGAAGTCGAAGTGAAGGAACGCAAGGACCGCGTTGACGACGCGCTCAACGCCACCCGCGCTGCGGTCGAGGAAGGCATCGTCCCCGGCGGCGGCACCGCGCTGCTGCGCGCGGCGCTGAAGCTCTCGATCAAGGGCGACAACGAAGACCAGAATGTCGGCATCGGCATCGTCCGCAAGGCGCTGGAAGCGCCGATCCGGCAGATCGTCGAGAACGCCGGCGTCGAAGGCTCGATCGTGGTCGGCAAGATCCGCGAATCCAAGGACGACAATTTCGGCTTCAACGCGCAAACCGAGGAATATGTCGATCTGATCAAGGCCGGCATCATCGATCCGGTGAAAGTCGTGCGCACGGCGCTGCAAGACGCAGCCTCGGTCGCGGGCCTGATCATCACCACCGAAGCCACCATCGCCGAAGCGCCCAAGCGCAAGGAAGGCGCCGGCGGCCACCCCGGCATGGGCGGCGGCATGGGCGGCATGGGCGACATGGACTTCTGACGCGAAGCGCTGGCGTCGCGAAAGCGACGCTAGCGCGCAGCGTCATCCCGGACGGCGCGAAGCGGCGATCCGGGATCGATCCACGCACAAACGTCAAAGCATCAAGGGCGGAGCTTCGGCTCCGCCCTTTTTGCTGCAGAGGACGCTGGCGTTGGTTCCTCCCCAGTCATGTGGTATTCTCGTCGCCTCGAGGATCGCGCAAGGAGGGCTGAGCATGGTGTCATCACATTATTTTTGTCCGAATTGCTTTGCGCAGTTCGAGAAAGGCACGTTGAGGCTGCTGGGCGGGCTCGTAGAGGTGCCACTCAATCTCAAAAGCCAACGGCCGGGCGAGGTCCGTTGGTGCACCTCGTGCTACGGACCGATAAATTGGGACGCAGTTGCAGGGGGCTATCTTGATTGTCAGCGCTGGGCGCAATCCGGCGGTTGGGTTGGGTTGGTCGTCGGCGCAGGCCTGGCCGTATATCTTTACGGCTGGAGCTTTTGGCCGATCGTGGGTGTCGCTCTGGCGGGCGACATTGCGGGTTTCCTCTTGTTCGGTTGGGTCGAACGCCAATTGTTGAAGCGCCACAGATTCAGTCGCGCCGAGATCGAGCGCCTGAAGGAAGAACGTCGTCTCGCCGAACAAAGTTATCAAACATCCCGTCGCCCCATGCCCCTCCCCTGACCGAAAGGCGTGGGCTTCGCCGTTTGCTGGCGTGACAAAAAAAAGGGCGGCCCTTGCGGGCCGCCCAAGAACCCTCGGGGGAGGAGCATGTGCGGCGATCGCGCGAGCTGGACGCCCGCACGAACGCCCCGGAGCATCAGAATTCGTAGCGTAGCGTCAGCTGCACCGTGCGCGGCGCGCCCAGAGCATAAGTCGGCGCGTTCGCCGCCCGGCCCTGATTTCCGGCAACGCCGGGATCGGTATCGACGATGGCGAGCGCGTTAGTCTGACTGGAGATGCCGCCCAGATACGCTTCATCAAACAGGTTCGTCACATTGAGCTGCAGGTAGCTGTTGTCGATGCCGAGGAAATCGAGATCAACGCGCGCGTCGAAATCGGCCACGGTGTAGGAGTGCGCGATCTGATCGTTCACGTCCGTGGCGTAACGGCGACCGACATACTTGCCTTGCAGGCCGAGTGAGAGCCAATCGGTAACGTCCCAATTGAGGCGCAGGGCATAGGTCAGGTTCGGCGTTTCGACCACTTCGGCTCCGCGTGTGAGCAAAACGTTGGTGGGGCTCGCACCCAGCGGCGTGTTCGCCAGCAATTCGCTCTGGATGTAGGAGGCCGAACCGTACAGCGTGAACCCGTCAACCGGCTCGAATCCCGCCTGCACATCAAGGCCGGTCATCTCCACATCGCCGACATTGCGGTCGATGAAGATGCCGAGTTCTTCGTCGAACGCGGAGACGATGCGGTTCTGGTAATTGGTCTGCCAGAGCGCCGCCGAGGCGATGACGTTCCCCGAACTGTACCGAACGCCGAAATCAATGGATTCCGTGGTTTCCGGTTCAACGCTGGTGAACAGGATCTCAGTCGGGGTAAGGCCGCGCTTTACGGTATAGACGTTGTCAGTCCGCGGCGAAGAAAGGCCCTCTGCGAAGCTCGCATACACCGACATATTGTCGCTCACACGCCAGCTGGCGCCGATATTGGGCAGCACGTCATCGAACTTGAGCGTCGCCTGGAAGGGTGGAACGTATTGGGTAGCGCCTTGCGAGGGCAAGGTGACATTGCCGTTCGCCAAAACCGTTGGCGTCTCGTTGGTGCAACGAACGGTCCCGGTGCCATTCTGCGTATAGCAATGCTGATCGAGGTCGCGCTCGAACCTAGGCGCGCGCAGGCCGAGATTGAGCGTTAGCGCGTCATCGAAGAAGAGCCCGCGATACTCCAAAGCGAACTGATTCAGGATCGCCTGCGATTCACGGTCGCGGCCGCGCAAATTGCCGGCGGCGGCGACGCCATTGACGCGGCGGCCATAGCCATCCTTGCCGCCGAACACGTCCTCCGGATTGCCGCTGGCGTCGACGAAACCGAAATCGCCGGTCTGGCGGTGATGCGCCCAATCGCCGGTGTACGCGAAGCGCACGCGGTTTTGGTCGTTGATGTCCCAGATCAACGAGGAGGTGACGCCCCAGCGGCGCGTGTTGGTGGTGTTGGGCGTGTAGAGCGTGACGCTGTCGAGAGAATCGCCGTCACCATTAAGATCGACGCCGTCGGCCGCCAACGTCGATAGGTCGAGACGGTCATCTTTCTCGGAAACCACTGTGAAACCGCCACCATTGGCGAGTACATATTGGAAGGACGGATCGATGGTGAGCCGCAGATTTTCGGTAAGGCCGTAGCTGAACTGGCCGCGAATATTGCCGGTATTGGACGGGTTGATGCGAAGGCCGTGATAATTGGTGCAGGAAGTGTTGGCGACCGTGACGCCGAGATAATTGACGACGCTAGACTGGTTGGTTTCATTCTGCGCCACGCCATTCACGCCCGCCGGCCGGATGCACGCAATGTCGTTCTCAAGACCAGGCGTCGCCTGATAGGCCGCGAGATTGAGATTGCGGTAGAAATTATTGCGGTTCTCGTTGTAGTGCACCGCCAGCGCCATGAAATTCCCGTCGCCGCCGAGATCTTGATAGAGACGCGCATTGTATTGCTGCTTGTCGAGTTCGCCTGGACCCTTCCATTTGTCATAGTTCGTGTACGAGCCGGCGAAGAACGACCGCGTGTCCCAAGGACCGATCGCGCCGGTGTCGAGCACGCCAACGATGCGGCGGAAGTTGTGGTCGCCGATAGAAGGTTGCAGAATGCCGCCGAACTCAGCCTCCGGCATGCGCGTGACGTAGTTCACCGTACCGCCGACTGCCGAGGCGGTGGGGCTATCGACATCGGTCGTGCCCATATTGACAGTCGCGCGGCTGATCAGCTCCGGATCGAGCATCTGGTTGGAGAAGATCGCATAATTGCCGCTGTCATTGAGCGGTATGCCGTCGAAAGTCACCGAAACGCGGGCGCCGTCGAAGCCGCGGATGCGCAGATTGCCGCCGGAAGATCCATACGGGTCGTTGTTGGTGAAATTGACGCCGGGCACCAGATTGATCGTGTTCAGGATCGATTGGCCGGCGTTCTGTTGGCCGATGAATTCCTGCGTGATGGTCGCGCGCGACTTCGGCGCGGTTTCAGCGAGAATGGCGCCATCGATGCTTTGGCGCGCGGCGGTGACGATGATAGTGTCTTCTTCCTGGGCCTGAGAGCCGGTCGATTGCGCGCTGGCGACGCCGCCCATTGCGAGCGAAAGGACGCTCAGCGCGACGCCGGACAACATTTTTTTCGAGAACATGGAGCACCCCCTCGCCGCCACTCGCCCATGATCGAGCGACCGTCAGCGGCGGGGGTCCTATCGGGGGTATTCAACAAGGGCGCAACAATTTCATGTCGTTTTCGCAACGAGACAATGCGGTCCCGGGCGTCAGCTATGCGAAAGCGCCCGGTCGGGCGTGCCACGCTGTTTGCCGATGGTACAGATTTTGTTGGGATTCGCCTGCAAGTCCCGCACGCTTCTCCCGGCCACACGCCCCGCACATGGAAGGTTAAATCTCGTACATGCCCACCGAATTCGTCCTCTTCGCGACAACGCTCCTGGGCGTTGCGATCTTCCATCACCGCACCTTCACCGTGGCGGTGGCGGGGCTTGCCGTCATCGTCGTCTACAAGCTGCTGTTTTCGGATTTCGGCGGACATGCCGGCCTGCTCGGCCTCGCGCGTCACCTCGATCACCATTGGGTCGAGACCGCCAATCTCGGCCTCCTGCTGCTCGGCTTTGCCCTGCTCTCGCGCCATTTCGAGGAGAGTAAGCTGCCCGATCTCGCGCCCGACATCCTGCCGGACGATTGGACCGGCGGGCTCGTTCTGCTCGCCATGGTGTTCGTGCTGTCGGCGTTTCTGGACAACATCGCCGGCGCGCTAATCGGCGCCACCATCGCCGCGCATGTCTATCAGAAGCGCGTCCACATCGGCTTTCTCGCCGCTATCGTTGCAGCCTCCAATGCCGGCGGCTCGGGCTCGGTGGTTGGCGACACCACCACCACGATGATGTGGATCGCCGGCAAAAACCCGCTCGACGTGCTGCACGCTTATGTCGGCGCCATCGCGGCGTTCGCGATATTCGCGATCCCCGCCGCGCGCGCGCAGCAGCATTATGGCAAGATTCTCAAACACGATATCGGCGGCATCGTCGTCGATTGGGCGCGCGTGGGCATTGTCGTGGCGCTGTTGTTGAGCGCGATCGGCGCTAATGTTGCCGCCAATTTGTTCGCGCCGGGATTGTTGCACGCGATCCCGGTAATCGGGCTAGCGCTCTGGGCAGCGCTGCTGCTCGCCTGGCCGCTGCGGGCGCCGGATTGGAAAGTGATGCCCGAGACCATCAAGGGCGCGGCGTTCCTGCTTTCCTTGGTGCTTGCGGCATCGATGATGCCTGTGGAGCAATTGCCGTCGCCATCGTGGCAATCCGCGTTCAGCCTCGGCTTCATTTCCGCCGTGTTCGACAATATTCCACTGACCGCGCTGGCGCTGCAGCAAGGCGATTACGATTGGGGGATGCTTGCTTATGCTGTCGGCTTCGGCGGCTCGATGATGTGGTTTGGATCGTCCGCAGGCGTTGCGGTCTCAAACCTGTTTCCGGAAGCGAAGTCGGTGCTGCTCTGGCTGCGCATGGCGTGGTTTGTGCCGGCGGCCTATGTAGTCGGCTTCTTCGTCATGTTCGGAATTATGGGCTGGCATCCGCGCCCCTAAAGCGGATACGGCCGTGCTCCGTATCGATCGAAGCACGGCCGCCTCGCCGCTACGTGGCGTCTCCTCCCCGAAACGCGACCGCATGTGCAGCGCCCATGCGAGACGGCGCGAGCCTTGCGCGCATGCGCCTGCGGCGTCAAGCCGCGCTCACCCAAGCGGTGTGTCAGGGCAGCATTTTCTTGACGCGCTCCACGAGTTGCGCACGCGGAACCTCTTGCTGCACCTGCGCTCGCATCTTCGCGTAAGTTTCGCGGTCCTCACCTGCGAGGTGAGAAATTTCGAGACCGCGCTTGAGGTCTTTCAACGTCACCACGCCCTTGGCCAATTCATCGCCGCCTTGGATGATGGCGATGGGCGCGTTGCGCTTGTCGGCGTATTTGAGCTGCGCCTTCATGCCTCCGCCGCCGAGATAGGCTTCCGCGCGAATGCCCGCGGCGCGGAGTTCTGCGGCGATGGCAAGCGAATCGCCGACGCGGAGCTGATCCATCACCAGCACCACCACCGGCCCCTGCGCTTGCGCGTCAGATTGCGCCTGCATCGCGGCGGCAAGCCGCGACACGCCAATGGAAAAACCGGTCGCAGGCACGGGCTCAGCGCGGAAACGCGAGACCAGCCCATCATAGCGCCCGCCGCCGCCGACAGAGCCGAAATGAGCTCCGCCATTGCCGATTAGCTGCGCCTCGAACACAGCGCCGGTGTAGTATTCGAGACCCCTGACAATGGTCGGGCTGATCGGCGCCATCGCGCCGCTCACTCCAAGTTTAGCGAGGCTCTCGTCGATGGCGATCAACTCCGCGACCGGCTCTTCCCCCGCAAGCTTGATCAGATTTCCGAGCGTCTCGATTCTCGAACTGGAATACGCCGTCACAAGCGTCAAAATTTGCTGACGCTGGCCGGGATCAAGTCCTGCGCCCTTGGTGAAATCACCACTCTCGTCCTTTCGCCCCGAGCCAAGGAGCGCATCCACACCGGAAGGGCCAAGGCGATCGAATTTGTCGATAGCGCGCAGGACGACGAGACGCGTCGAATAGGCATCGGCGGGTATTCCGCAGTTTTCGAGAACGGCATCAAGCAGCCGCCTTGTCGAGAAGGCAACGGCGAAGCCCTGACGCGCCACTCCTGCCGCCGCCAGCGCCCCGCACGCCATCGCGATCATCTCCGCGTCCGCCGCCGGCGAAGCAGAGCCCACCGTATCGGCGTCGCATTGCCAGAATTCGCGGTAGCGCCCCGGCCCCGGTTTTTCGTTGCGCCACACCGGGCCCGCCGCCCAGCGCCGATACGGCTTCGGCAGCGCGTCGAAATGCTCGGCTACGTAGCGCGCCAGCGGCGCGGTCAGATCGTAGCGCAGCGACAGCCAGCGTTCGTCGTCCTGGAACGAAAACACGCCTTCGTTGGGACGGTCGAGATCGGGTAGGAATTTGCCGAGCGCGTCGGTGTATTCGATCGCCGGTGTCTCCAGCCGCTCGAACCCCCATTGCGCATACACCGCGCCGACTTTCTCAACGATGGCGCGCTCGGCATCGGCCTGCGCGCCGGTGCGGTCGATGAAGCCGCGGGGCTTTTCGGGGGAGACGGGGGTGGTCATGGAAAGGAGATAGCCTTCTCCCTTTGAGGGGAGAAGGTGGCAGGAGGGACGTTTATTGGGGCGGGGGGCCTTGCTTCGGCGATTCTCCGGCGCCGGTCTTGCTTCGCCTGGCAGGCGAAGGAGACCGAACATGCTCACCTGCCTAGCTTTGGCGGCTTTTGGCACAGTCAGCTTTGGGGATATTGTGAGCTTGGCCGGCGAGGTCGAGGCCGAGGCGCGCTCGCTTGCGGGTCGCCACGAATTCTCCCCCTCGTTTTTGGCCGACCTAACCGAATTCTCCGGCGATTCCATGCGCCTCTCCGACGCGCTTCGGGCCGGAGAAGCGCCGGCCGACCTACCCTGCATCTTTCGCGGCATTGCCGAGGACGCGATGGCTCACGCAGCAGAACTCCAACGCGCGGCGACCCCCGCCGAGGAGGCTGAGGCGTTCGCCGCCCTGAGCGCGCTTCTGGACGATGCGATCCTGCTGGCGCCCATGGCGGCTGCAGCAGAGCAGCCCCCACTCGCTGGCGACCCAGCCTAACGGGGCGCTATCGTGTCGAGGATCAAATCCTCGCTCAGCAATTGCGGCAGCACCACGGGCGCACCCCCCGCTGGCGGATAGTAAAGATAGAGCGGAACCCCAGCGCGTCCGTGGGCCGCAAGCGCGTTCGCGATCGCTTCGTCTCGATTGGTCCAATCTGCTTTGAGGTACGCTACGCCTGCTCGTCCAAAGGCGTCGGCGACGCGCTGGCTCGACAGCGCGGCCAATTCGTTCACCTTGCAGGTCACGCACCAGGCGGCGGTGAAATTTACGAAGATCGGCCGCCCTTCAGCGCGCAATGCCTCAATACGCTCGGGGCTCCACGTCTCCGATGCGAGCGCCACCTGCGTCTGTAGGCCCAGCAGCGGCCGCCAAGCCAAAGCACCGGTCAGAGCCAGCACAACCAAGCCCCCCGCCAGCCACGCCCGGCCCCAGCGTCCGACCACCAGCGCAAATGCCAGCGCGACCGCAAGGCTGAGCAGCGCGAGCATGCCTGCTGAGTCAGTTTGTTCGGCGTGCACCCAAGCCAGCCAGATCGCGCCCACGAACATCGGAAACGCAAGCAAATTCCTGGCGCGCTCCATCCAGGGGCCGGGTTTTGGGATCAGGCGCTGCAGCGCGGGTGCGAACGCAAGCGCGGTGAACGGGAGCGCAAAGCCCAGCGCCAACGCCGCGAATATCAGCAGTGTCACGCCCGCCGATTGGGTGAGCGCGGCGCCGATCGCGCCGGCCATGAACGGGGCGGTGCACGGGGTCGCTGCGACCACCGCCAACGCCCCAGTGAAGAAGGCGCCAGCGTCGCCGCTCCGCTGCGCCAGCCCGGCGCCCAAATTCTCGGCCCCGCCCACCTGAAACACGCCCAGCAAATTGAGCCCGATGGCGAAAAAAAGCAGCGCCAAGCCTGCATTCACCCACGGCGCCTGCAGCTGGAAACCCCAGCCGGCGGCGGCGCCGCCGCTGCGCAGCGCGATCAGCGCGATCGCGAGCCCCAGGAAGGTCGCCATCACGCCGATGAAATAGAGCGCGCCATGGCGGCGCGCCTGGCCCGCGTGGGCGCCGCCAGCAAGCGACAGCGCCTTCACCGAAAGCACCGGCAGCACGCAAGGCATGACGTTGAGAACAAGCCCGCCCAGGAACGCAAGGCCGATCGCGGCAAGCAGCGCCAAAGCGTCCATCGCCGGCGTCGGCGGCGGCGCTCCCGATGTATCTGGGAGCGGATCGCCGGGTTCGGCCAGCACCTCATAGGCGCGGCGCGCGCCGCTGGCGTCCACGAAGGTGAGGATCCCATCGAGCCGAACTTTGCCGATGTCCTCATCGACGCCACCGGGAAGCTCTAAGGTCACACCGGCGGGGCCGAAACTCGGGTTTTGCGCGGCCGAGGGATTAGCCGCGTCGCGGCTGTAGGGGAAGAAATAAGGGTCGTGAACTGTCTCGTCGGCGAACGCCACGGAAAGCCGCGGCGGCTGGCCCGGACTGACCCGCGCACGCAGCCTTCCGGCGGGATCGAACGGCGTCGGCAGCGCCGCCAGCGCGGCTTGGATGCGCGGCGCCCAGCTCGCATCGTTGCGGCCCCGCGCCGCCGCCGGCAAGGTCAGCGAGAAATCGCCTCTTTCCGGCACGCAGATGTCCGAGCAAACCACCCAGGTCGCGCTGGCGTTTAGTGTGACCCTGGCGCCGACGCGCAGCGCGGCCGGCGCCGTAATCTCGATCGGCAGCAGCACTTCGCCGGAGTAACCATAATTGACCAGCGACTCGACCTGGATTGGCGCCGGCGTGGGCCAGCTTATCTCGCCGGCCGCAAACCCCGCCGGTAGGCGCCAAACGATCTCCGTCGGCTGACCCGCCGCTCCTGGATTGCGCCAATAGGTGTGCCAGCCCGGGTTGAGCGTCTGGCGCAGCACAATGACGAAGCGCTCGCCCGGGGCGATGACGGCGCGAGAGGAATGCAGTTCAGCTTCGAGGTTGGCGGTGCGAACAGGCGTGGCCGAGGCCGGGAGCGCCATGGAGGCCCACGCCAGCACCGCCAGAAACGCCGCCCAAACCCGCGCCATCCGCCCCTCATGAAACAACAGGCCGCGCCCAGGAGGCGCGGCCTGCATAATACGTTCCAAACCAAGCGCCTGGCTACAAGCGGCGCCTAATTCTTGAGCGGCGTAGCCGCTTGAATGCGCGCGGCGCGGGAGAGAATTTTCGGCCATAGACCCAGAGAAAGCAGGTGCGCGTGCATGACCGCTGAAACACCTTTGTCGCGCAATTCCAGGTATGTGTCCTTCTGTAGGGCATTCAGCTTTTGCTCAGAAATGCGCAGATACTCGCCGATCTTCAACGGCTCGTCGGGGGTGCCGTCAGCCTTGGCGCGCGGCAACGCCAGTGGCGTGTTTTCGAACAGATTGTGCTGCTCCATGAGCTTCACGAATTCTTGGGTGCGGCGCCCCAGCATGTCGAACTCGCGGCAGAAATTAATAGCCTCCTCGGTGTACCGCGATGGCTTGTCGCCTTCGAAGAACGGCAATTCCGGCCTGTCGTTCAGCATCTTGGCGGCGCGGTCGATGCAGACCAGAACCCGGTCGCTCTCATTGCCGCCTGCGGCGGGCGCTTGACCTTGCTGCTGCTGAGCCATGATCGGCAGGAACGGGTAGCGGCGCGCGAACGCGGGCAGATACACTTCCGGATCGAGCGAGCCATCGGCGCCTAGGAACACATTCATCCCAGGCCGCAGCCCCATCACCGCCAGAGGCGTTTTCGACTGGGTGTCGAAAATAATGGGATAACAAACCGCCGCAAGGCCGAATTCATCCACCGTCAACGGCACCAGATGGGTGTCGGCCAGGAACGAGAAGGGATTGGCTACTTGGCTTACCCCCAGCGACCGATGCTTCTCAATGGAGAGCGGCTCGAGCTGACGATAGAAGAGGATTTGGCCCAAAGTCTGGGCGCCGCCGCCGGCGGTCGTCATGGGTTTCTCCACGTTTCCGAAATCGGGAGCGCTCTCCAACCACGAAAGCGGCCCGGCTGCAACAGGGCAGGCGCAATCGCGGGCGGCGACACAGCGCTTTGCCCGCGGCCGACGCATGCTATTGGCTGGCCCGCCGATTTGCCAGGCCGGAGGCTTCTGAATGACCCGGAGCAAGGATCTCATCGTCGCGGGCCTCGCCCTCCTCCTTGCCGCCTGCGGCCAGCAGCGCCCGGCGCCAATGAGCGCTTTTGAGGGGCGGGTCGCGGACTGGACCCAGGAAGTTCTGGCCGACAGCCCCGAACTCGCCTCGCAGGCGGGCGTTGGCACTGAAGTCGCAGGCGGCCCCTATGCCGCCAAATTGGACGACCGCTCCTCGCGCGCGCTGATTGCACGCCGCAGCGCCGCGTTGCGCCGCTATGTCGAGCTGCGCGGAGTAGATCAGACCCGCTTGAACGCAGGTGATGTTCTGACTTACCGCATCTTGGAAAGCCAATTCGCCGCCGCTGCGGCCGGCGCTGAATTCGATTATGGCGACTTCTCCCCAATCGGCGGCGTTAAGCCCTACGTGCTCAACCAACTCGACAGCGCCTTCATCACGCTGCCCTCGTTCCTTGACGAGCGCACCAGCATCGCCACCGTCGCGGATGCGGAAAACTATCTGGCGCGCCTCGCTCAAGTGGACGACGCCCTGGAGCAGGAGACCGCGCGCGCGCGCGCCGACTCCGAGCGCGGGATCGTTCCCCCGCTCTTCATCGTCGACGCCACGATCGCGCTGCTCGATGCGGTGATCGCCACACCGACGCCCGCGCAACCCTACGTCGCCAACTTCCGCCTGAAGATCGACACGCAAATTGCAGCCGAGAGCAATTCTGCCCAACGCGACACGCTTGCTAAGGCGCGGCCGGGTCTGCTCGCCCGCGCCGAACAGATCGTGCGGACGCAGACCATGCCCGCCCACGAACATGCCGCCAATTTTCTGCGCTCAGTGCGTTCGCAGGCCGGCGACGATCCCTCGGTGTCGCGCCTGCCGCGCGGCGGCGAATTCTACGCCGCGGCGCTTGCGATCAACACCACCAGCGCGCTCACTCCGGACCAAATTCACGCCATCGGACTGGAACGCGTCACCGCACTCACCAACCAGCTCGACATCGCATTGCGCCGCGTAGGGTTTACCGACGGCGCGGTGGGCGAACGGCTTGCGCAGATGACTGCTGATTCCCGTTATCGCTACCCGGACACCGACGCCGGGCGGGCGCAATTGCTGGCGGATGTGGAAGGACGCCTACAGGGCGTGCTTGCGCGCGCGCGCGAATGGTTTGGCCGTCTGCCGCGCGCGAAGTTGGAGGTGCGCCGCGTGCCCGCGTTCGCCGAGGCGGGCCAGCCTGGCGCCTATTATTCGCCGCCGTCCATGAGCGGCGACGCACCCGGGATCTACTACGTCAACCTCCGCGACCTTGGCGAGATGACCCGCATCGATCTGCCGACCCAGGATTTTCACGAAGCTGTCCCCGGCCACCATTTCCAGACCGCTTTGGCGCAGGAACTGGACAGCGCGCCGCTCTTGCGGCGTTTGATCTCGTTCAACGCCTACAGCGAGGGCTGGGGCCTCTATGCCGAGGAGCTGGCGGACGAACTGAATTTCTACGACGGCGACCCGATCGGCCGCATCGGCTTCCTGCGCTGGCAGCTCTGGCGCGCAGCGCGTTTGGTGGTCGATACCGGCCTGCACGCAAAGAATTGGCCCCGCCAGCAGGCCATCGACTATTTGCGGCAGACTACAGGCGACGGATTCGGGGTCATCGCCACTGAGGTGGACCGATATGTGGTGTGGCCTGGTCAAGCCTGCGGCTACGAGTTGGGTCGCCGCGAGATCATGCGTCTCCGGGAAAAGGCGCGCGGAGAGCTCGGCCCCGCCTTTGATCTGCGTGCCTTCCACGATGCGGTGCTGCTGCACGGGGAGTTGCCGTTGAATGTGCTCGACCAGGTCGTTGAGGAGTGGATCGGGCGCGCACGCAGGTAGCGCCACGCTTTATATAGCATGGACCGCCGGCGCCCTCGCCGGCATAAGGTGCTGCGAGTAAGTTCAGCGGTTGCGAGGTAGCAAACCCCGATGCCGGCGAGGGC
>JBEBIU010000003.1:0-66617 GCA_040080225.1 Terricaulis sp. | reverse complement strand
GTGCTTGCTACTGCTCATACGGCGGCATGTTTTCAACACCGCATGCCAGCGAGGGCGCCGGCGGTCCATAGGCTCTAGGAATGCGCGAAAATATCGACTTCTTCCCAGCCCGCCAGGTCGAGGGCTGCGCGCGTGGGTAGGAAATCGAAGCACGATTGCGCGATCTCGGTGCGTCCCTCGCGCGCCAGCATGGCGTCCAAACGCTGCTTCAGCGCATGCAGGTGCAGCACGTCGGAAGCGGCGTAAGCGAGCTGCGCATCGCTGAGTTCCGGTGCGCCCCAATCGGAGGATTGCTGCTCCTTGGAGATGTCGCGCCCGAGCACTTCCTTGGTGAGGTCCTTGAGTCCGTGCTTGTCGGTGTACGTGCGGACCAGTTTCGAGGCGATCTTGGTGCAATAGATCGGCGCGCAAAGTACCGAGAGGTCGCGCATGAACATGGCGACATCGAAGCGCGCAAAGTGAAACAGTTTCAGCGTGGCCGCGTCCGCCAGCACGCGTTTCAAGTTCGGCGCGTTGTAGGTCGCGCGGTCGAGCTGCACCAGATGCGCTTCACCGGCGCCGTCGGACAATTGAACCAGGCACAGCGGATCGCGCACCAGCGACAAGCCCATGGTCTCGCTATCGACCGCGATCGAGCCGCTGAAGGAAACCCCCTCGGGCAGATCGCCGCGGTGGAGGTGGACAACGACGTTCTTGCCGTCGGCGGTGATCGAGATTCTGCGCGTCATGGGCCCTGCGCTTAGGCCAATTCGGATGCGCGCGCCAGTGTTCAGCGTGTCGCGATACGCATCCCTAGCCGCAACGTCCGGGGCGGGCCGAAGCTTTCGACGCCGGTCGCGGCCTCAGCTGTCTCGATATCGCCGTCGAGGGCGTTGTCGAGCGCGGCGTATAGCGCGAGCGAAGGGGAGAGGCGATGCTCCAGGCGAAGGTCCATTGTCGTCGCGGCCGCGAGCGCACGGGTGTTGAGATCGTCCTCGAAGCGGGCGCTTTCGTAAGAGAGATCTGCGCTGAGCGTTGTGGCGGGCGCCACGCTCCATTCCACGCCTGCGGTTGCGCTCCATTGCGGCGATTGCGCTGGGCGCAGGCCACCGGCGGCCTCTGCGTCGGTGTAGTTGAGAGCGGCGCGCCAGGTCAGCACATTGCCCCAATGGCCGCGCGCCTGCGCCTCCACGCCGCGCGCATCGATCACACCCGCATTCTGGCGCTGCCGGTACGCGCCGCCCGCCGGCACGAAAACACCGGGCGGAAACACGCCAGGCCCCGCGCCGAGCGTTACGTTGACAATGGGGTCCCCCAACCGGTTGACGAAAACGCCAAGCTCCCAGGACCAGTCGCCATACTCGCTGCCCACGCCGAGATCGGCGCCATGCAATCGCTCCGGCTTGAGCGCGGAATTGGCCTCGGTGACGTCGTTGCCGACACGGAAGGGGCGGTGCAGTTCGTTCAGCGTTGGCGGGCGAAAGCCGGCATAAGCCGCGCCGCGCAGGAAATACTTGCCAACCTCTCGCCGCGCCGCCATGCGCGCCGTCGGCGCCAACGCCTCCTGATCCTCGGGAGCGACTTGCAACGTCGCCGCGTCGTCTGCGATGTTGCGTTCGAGGCGGACGCCATCGAAGGCACGATAAAGATCGGCTCGCACGCCGCCGGACACGACCCAATCGCCCACCTCGCGCCAGGCCTCGCCGTAAACGCCCGCAAGCAGCGTGCGTCCTCCAGCAACGCGCGAACGCGTGAACTGGCTGCCGGAGAATAGAAATAGCTCGCGCGTTTCCCCGTCGGCGGAGCGGAGATCGGCGCCGATTTCAAGTCCGCCGCCGTCGCCGCTCCAGCGCAACGCCGCGTTGGCGCCCCAACCCAGAGCAGGCGTCTCGACTTGCTGGTTTGCTTGTGTCGCGACATTGCGGTCGAGCGACAGCGCAACCGAAGTGTTGGCGAAATCGGACGCGATCGCCCAGGCCTGCGCGCGCCACGCGAACGCGCCCGAAGGCTTGGCCAGGCTCAAGCTGAGGCTGGTGCTATCGGAAGCGGAATCGGCGCCGGCCAGCCCGGCGCTGCGCTCGTCAGCATAACCGGACAGCCGCGCCGAAAACACCGCGCCGTCGCCACGCCACTCGCCGCGCGCGACCGCGCTTGTCGCTTCGAAGCGTAAGGCCGCGTCCGCCGCGCCGGCGCCGACGCGCACCGGTACCCAGCCATCACTGGTCTGCGTGCTGGCTGCAAGCATCATTGTGAACGCGCCATCGCCGCCCTCGCCTATTCCGGCGGCGCGCCACGCCCCTAAATCGCCGCCCTCGATCGAAAGCGCAGCGCCTTGCCCACGGCGTTCCTCTAATTGTACAACACCAGTCAACGCACCAGCACCGTACGGGCCCGCGCCCGCGCCACGTAATATGTTTGCTCGCGCGATCGTCTCGGGCGCCAGCGCGCCCCACAATACCCAGCCGCCAAACGGATCATTCTGCGGAACGCCGTCGAGCGTGACCAGCGCCCGCCCGGCGCCGGATGGGGCGAAGGCGCGAATGGACAGCCCCTGCGTGGTGGCGTTGGCGGCGCCGCTATCGTTGCGGCGAAATAGCGACACCCCGGGCGCGGTGCGCAGCGCCTGATCGAGACGGATCGCCTCGCTCAGGGAGGCTTCATCGACGGCGTAAGCGGAATAAGCCCGCTCGCCCGGCGCCTCGGCCAAGCGCGGAGCGGTGATGACGATTTCGTCGGCGGGAGGAGGGGCGTCCACGGGGCGCTTCTAGCATGCCCCTTCAGATCGAGCCGCAATCCCGAGCTGGGCATCCTGATTCGCGGCCAAACCGGCCACTGGGCGCCGCCCTTCAGTTGACGCCCCGCCCGGCCTCCCCTACATCCGCCCGCTCGCAACCGCGCTCTCTAGCCCAGATGGCGGAATTGGTAGACGCACTGCTTTCAGGTAGCAGCGAGTAACATCGTGGAGGTTCGAGTCCTCTTCTGGGCACCATAGTTTCTTTTTCCAACAATCGGGCGGGCCAACTCGGCGCTGAAATCTAAGCGCCCTCAACGGAGCTGAACAAGCCGCCGCCGAAATGCCGGTCTCTGCCGATGAGGATCGGGCCGGCGACGGCGCGGCTGAAGCGCAAGCGCGCCGCCCCGGTCAGGCCCATTGTCTTGATCCCGCGCGTGGAAGATATCTCGACCTCGATTTGCGCAAGGCGAAGCCGTCGGCACTCTTCGGCGACGTCGGCGGCGAGCGCGGCGGCGGCGTCCGACAGTTTGCGATGTCTAACGGCGCGGTATGGGGCAACGCTGCCCCAAATCTTCGAGGGTGCGAACAGTGGATCGGACTCAACCTGAATCTCGCATCTGGCGAGACGCAACTTACCCGCCGCGCCGGCGCGCAACTCAGTGAAGCCGATCATCGCTTTTTCCAGGCGTCCCCAGTGTTGAGGTTCGCCACGCCACGCGGCGCGCCGCTCCAGCACGTGCGGAGCGATTAACAGGAGGCGGCGCCGGGGGGCGTCATGCACAAACGCCAAGTGTTCATGCGCCCCCGAGCGCGCCTGCCCACCGTCTTCGGCGTGGCCTGTGAAATAGAGCGGCAACGTTTTGCCTTCGCCGATTTCGGATTGCACGCGCGCAAGCACGGCGCGCCGCAGCGCGCTGGCGATGATGTGTGCTTCAGCTTTCGTTGTGAGCCCTGACTCTATGGCGAACGCCAGCACACCCTCCGTACGCGGATGCGGCGCCATGAGCCCGAGCCCGAGATAGCGTCCGTCGCCGATGAGGAGCAGTCCGGTTCGCGGTTCCGCGAAGGTGATTTCGGTGTGCCAAAGCCGTTCCTTGTTAAAGCGCTCATAGGCGAAGGCTTCCGCGCGCGCGCCCTTGGCGGAGAACGGTTCGCGCTGCATCCGCACTTCAGCGACGGCGCCGCGGACGCCGGCCTGGCGCAGCGCCTGATGGACGCTTTTGGTGGCGTTATGCTCTTCATGCGCGCGCTCAGCGCCGGCTTTCGCGTCACCCTGTCGGCGCTCAGGCGCGATGCGCCGGCGCGCAGCGGAGAGCGCGGCCGGCGTTGTCGTACGCCAAAGGCGCTGGGGTTTGGCGCTCTCGATCCCGTAGTGGCGCAACATGCCGCGATCCGAAGCGGGCGCAAGCGTGAGCTGTTCCTTGACTTCGCCGGTTTCCGCATCGACCTCGGCTTCGACCAACTCCAGCCCCGACATTGCCCAGGCAACGTCGCGCGTGCGCAGCGGGCAGGCGGCGGGAATTTCGACAAGCACGCGCCGGATTGCCGGAGACACGTGCGGATGTCCGGTCGAAGGCAGCGGTACAATGCGCACGCGGCGCGCCTTGTCGGCTTCCTCGGCGCCGTGGCCGATGAAGCAGCGCTCGATCTCTCCGCTTTTGTTGTTGAGGCTGTCAGCGAGTTTTCTCGCCGCCACATCGCGGATTTGTGCCGTCAACGCCGCGATGCTCGTGAGCGTGGCCGGCGCCTGTTCGCCGATAAGATCGAAGAGCAAAAGCTTGGGCGGGCTGTCGTAGGCGACCTGGCGGAACAGCGGCTTCGGAGGCTGGCGGAAGAGCTGGGCGTCTTTGCGGTTCGACTGCACGCGCCCGAACCGTTGGTGTCGATGGCGCGCGATCAGGCTGTCGAGCGAACCCTGGATCGGCGCCGCCAACAAGCGCCCGCCTCTGCCGCCGCTGGGATTGTAGATCGCGCCTTCATGGTGCGCGAGCCGCTCTTCGGCTTGCGCATCGTCGAGGATTTCGCCAATCGCCCAGGCCATGTCGATTCCGCGGCCGAGTTGATAGAGCTGATCGGCCAGCGCGCGGACGCGCTGGGCTTCGGCGTGCTGCGCGGGCTCTTTCTCGAAGCGCCAGAGATAGAGGAAAGGCGTTTGCGCATTGAACAAGATCGGTTTGATGAGTTTCGGTGCGCGAATTTCATTCGTGCGCGCCGGATCGCCGCCGACGGCGTCGAGATCGTTGTTCGGAACGTAATTGGAGAAGCCTAGACCTTCGCGATGGTGCGGTGCGGCGATGACGGGTGCGTCCTTCAGCGCCTCCAGCCAGGCGAGCGCGCGCTTATCTTCCTCCGCCAGCGCCGCGCCGCGCGCCGCGCCCGCGACTAACGCCTGGAACAACCGCGCCGGCGAAGGCGGCCACTCGGGCCGCCCATGATAGCGCCCGTCGTGGAAGCGGATGGAGAGGAGGAGGGCGGGCATGGGCTAAGCTTCTTCCGCGTCTTCCTCATCCTTCTTTGCGAGGAGCTTCTTGGCTTCTTTGATGTCAAACTTGTACTCTAACGACGGTGGCCAGTCTGCCTTGAACGGGGCCACAGCCGCGGCAGCATAGCTGAGGAGCGTTTGGTTGGTGGGGGCAGCGAAGTCGGCGGCGGCGCCGCGCTTTGGAACCACCTGCCACACATCGGACTCGGCGCCGATGTTGAGCAGGCAGCCAGATCGCAAAAAGAAGTCGATGTCTGCATTTCCTGCAATCAACGCCAGTGACAGGATATACCGCCTGATCTGTTGTGTCTGGGCAGCGCTCGCGCCTTCGAGCTTCCGGAGCGCAACAAGATTGATCGTGACCTCGCGCTCAATCCGGCCCCTCACATATATTCCCCCCAGCACGCGTCGGCCGGGATTCGGCGATCCGTTCACGAACTCAGGTACATTTTTCGCGGCTGATGCACCGAGTCTTCGAAACGTAGCCGGAGCATCGGCGAAGCCTTTCTCGGACAGCTTCATTTTTTTTGCCTTTTCCTCCTTCTTCAATTCCTCCTTGTGCTCATCGTCGAGAAGCTTCCACACTGAATTAAACTGAGATGCCGCCGAAAGCACATCAACATCCCAGGCGCGTATTGTTGAGCGAACAATTCGTGGCCGCTTTTCTCCCGATCCACCACGGGAATCCCAAACACCGAAAACTAGCGATGTCGGCGCCACGCTGCACATCCGCCATGCATCGTTCTTTCTTCGAAGGTCTGCGAATGCATTTGCAATCAAAGGCGCCAGCACTGGCGAAGAATGCACGACCGCGTCGGCACCCCGATGCGCCAAGTCTAGGAGTGACAGGCGAGTGGGTTCCTCACCTTTTTGCGGAATTTCGATCTGCACTTGCGGTACGAATGCAGCGTAGGGCTCGCGTTTGAAGATCGGCTCCATGCGGTTGGCCTGAGAGCCGACGCTGTCGATAGTGCAGACCCTCGTGCCGTCCGAGAGCGTGTCGATATTATAGCCGATATCGGCGTAGGTTGGCGGGAAGATCACCGCGCCTTCGCCTTCGACCGGGAGCAGCTTCTGCTTCAGATGCAACGCCACGGGGCCGTTTTCGTCGTCGGCCCATTTATCGATGGTTTCTTTCGTGAGCGTGCTCATGACTTATAACTCCTCGTGCACATAAAGCAATTTTCTGTCGCCGCCCTTTTTGACTTCGTCGTGCTCGGCCCTAAACCCGCGCGTCCCTGCAAAAGGCAAAGGCGTGCCAAGCCCAGCGCGCGCCAAGCTAGGCGGAAGAATGTCTCGCCAAACGTAATAGCGGAAGGATCGGGCGTCGATCCGATGGGGACGGGCGTATTCCAGGCCAGCGACCGCGAAGGCTTCGCACGTAGGCCGGGATGCGACGCGCGTGTGAATGCCGCCCTTACGCAATGTGTCTGGCGATGTGCCCGCGTTGATGGGCTCTGTGAAACCTTGAGGGTCCAAGCGGAACAAAGATTCGGTGCTCGTCGATAAAGTGAGGGGATCGACAATCAGGTTGTCGCGCGCATCGCGCCAAAGGCTACGTATGCCTTCGCGCGCGTTTTCGAATCGGATGTGAGAGGAGGCGCCATTGGTCGATTTCTTGAAAGTCGTGCTGAAACGGCTTGTCCCATCGGACCAATAATGGCCAATGCGAAGCTCGACAGGCCGATTTTCGAATTCTCCGTAAAGGGCTGCCGGAAGGTCGGCGGCCTTGACGTCTAGGGAGTTGGAGAGGCGCTCCTGAACCTCCGTGGCGCCGCCATCCCGCTCCGTCAGGTTGGGCAACGGGCTGAACCACCGAACCTCCGCGTTCAGAACAAACTCAATCGCCGTTGCAAATGGATTTTTTTGTCCGGCGCTGGACAAACGAAACGCAGCAACGTTGCTCCCATCCCCCCACTCAAATCCGCCCTCCGCATCGCCCAGCAGAACTTCCGCTGCTTCCAGGAACCCCAGGCAAGCAAACACCTGACCCGGGTTGAACAGCTCGACGGGGATCGAGGCTTCGGCCATCAGCGCGCCTCCTTGTTCGCCGCCGCGTCCTCGAGCGCGCGCGAGGCTTGTTGATCCGCCGCGCGCAACAGCGCCTCCCACCATGCCAGCCCCCAAGGGCCCCAGCGCTTTTGCAGCCGCGCAAAGCGCAGCGCCACTTCACGGGCGCGTCCTTCAAGCGCGGAAGGCGGCGCGTCTTCGCAGCCCTTGGTTTCGATCGCAGGCCGTGCTTGGCCGTGATGCGCGGCGACGAGGTGAAGAACCAGATCGCGCCATTCTTCCCCCAGCGCGCCGAAGCGCGAATGCTTCTCCACATAGGGCAGAGAGCCGAATTCGTGGCGGTAGCCGTCAAGGATTGCATGATCGATCGGGCCGCATGTCTTCGCCAGCGGTCCTGTAAGGTTGAATGTCCGGGCGTCGCGCGCGGCCTTGAACGCCCTCTGCCAGCGCGTAGCGCGCTTGCCCTCGTCATGCAGGCGCGCGGCGAGCAGAAGCGCTTGTTTTGCATCGTCCTGGAGCGACAGCGCTTCCGCGATGACCTCCGCCCGCTGTTCGGCCCAGCTCTCATGCTGCTCCAACGTTTGCGCCGTCTTGGCGAGCGCGCGCGCGTCCTCTGCGCGTACAGCGTCATGATAGTGATCCACCGAGAGCCATTCGCTGGGCTGGCCGTCGGGTTCACGGCGCACGACGAAATCGCCCTCATGACGCCAATCAGCCTCGCGGCCCGGCTGTTCGTGCAGGCGGCGGATGCGCACTTCTGTTGCGAGGCTCCAGTCTTCATTCGCGTCGGCGGTGGCGGGAGGGTCAATCCATTTCTCATCCAGCAGCCCATCCTTAGCCAAGCCGCCAAAGCGCGCGTGGAGGATGAGCGTTTTGCCCCTGAGCGAGCGCTCCAGTTCGTCCTTCTCCTTTTTCTCGCCCGACAAGTCGCGCAGCTTGTAGGCGCGCGCGAAATCGCCCGCCGACGTTAGTACGATTGCGGCGATGTCGTTGCGGCCGAGCGGGGTGGCTGAAGGTTTGGCCGTTGCGTCGTCGGCATCGTCAGGTGCCCCGGCGCATGCTTCAACGACGTCATCGTCTTGCGCTGCGTCCGCTGCCACGGGCGCGCCTTTCAGCAGTGCGGTCGCGCGCGCCTGCAGCCATTCCACGACGTGATAGGTTTCCGTTTCGAGTTTTTCGCTTTCATGCGGCGGCGCGGCTTCGAAGAAATCCTCGATCTCGCGCTGCTCCGCTTTAGTGCGCGGCCAGTTGGACACACTTTCGCGCACCGGCAGATGCGCACGCCACACCAGCACCGTCTGCGACTGCTCGTCCACCCAGCCGCGCAGCCAAGGCGCGACTTCCGGGCGGCCGGTGTGTTGCTCGAGCGAGGTCATCGACCAGGCCTCGACCAGCGCTCGGTTCAGGGCGGGGCGCAGCGGCTCGGGAGTTGTCGCCCTCTCGATGTCGCCCTTCGCAGCCGGGTCCCCGGCCAGCGCGCGCAGAGCGCCTGGGCTGGCGTCGAAAGAGTCACCGCCGTCGCGACCTTTCGGTAAGCGTTCAAGCGCTGTCTTGGCGGCGAAGGCCAACAGCGCGCGCTCCTCTGCCGGAGTCGGCGCGTCTTCTTTCTTCACCACAGGCTTGGACAAGAACACCATCACGTCGGCGTCGCCTTCGCCCCTGCGGTTCACACGCCCCAGCCGCTGCACCATGCGCTCCCACGGCGCGAGGTCCGCGACCATGTGATCGGCGTCGATATCGACGCCGACTTCGCCCGCGGAGGTGGCGACGAGGAATGCAGGGCGTGTCAGCGCCGCCCTCTCGCCGACGAAGCCCTTGTCGCGCAGCCAAGCTGCAACCCGGTCGCGCTCGCGCTGCCGACGCGCGCCGACCAGCATTTCGATGTCAGCCTTCGGCTCTTTGGCGCCGGGGGCGGGCTTGGCCCGCTTTTCCAGTTCCTCGACCACGCCCTGTGCGGTGGGGCCGTCGCCGAACTCGTCCTTTTCGTTCTTGTGCTTGCTGCGCTTGTTGCAGAAGACGATGACGCGCTTGGCGCCGTTCTCCGAGGCCAGGCGCCAAGCTTCCCTTGCAAGCTGCTCGTTCGCGTCTTTCTCCGCGAGCTTCTCAAAGCGAAGCCGCTTACTCGCCGTGAGCCGGTCGCGCGCTTTCTCGTCCTTCTCCCAATCGCCCGTTTCGAGCCGGAACGGGGGAGAGCTGTCGCCGGCTGTTTCACATTGCGTGGCCGAGAGCGGCAGCAGGCGGAAGGGCGGAACGACTTTGCTTGCGCCGTCTTCGGCCCATTTCGGCGCCTCTTGCTCGATGGCGCGCAGCAGGTGTTGGAACGGGGGAACCAAGTGCGCTTCGTCCAGCACGACGAGCGCGTCGGCGCCGAGCAGGCCCGCTTGATAAGGCCGCATCTTGCGCGAAACGCCATAGCCTTCGAACAGAAGGCGCGATCCGATCATATCGACGGTCCCGACGATAATCGCAGGCGCGGCGGGATCTTCGCGCCATTCGCGATTATCCTGGAATTGGCCGCGCAGCGTGGAAATCGGCAGCTTGCGGTCGAGCTTGAGCAGCGCCTTCAAATGCGCCGCCTCGCCTTCGAGCGCCTTGCGCAACCTCACAGCTTCATCCGTCGCCTGATCGACCACGGCGCGGCGGTCCACGATATAAACGAGCCGGCGCGGCAGCTTCACGCCGCGTGCTCGCGCTATCAGCCAGAGCGCCATCACCGACGTCTTGCCGAGCCCGGTCGGGACATCGACCGCGCTCGGCAGGGAGCCATCCGCAAAGTGCTCACGATAAAGCCGCGCCTGCCAGGCGAGCGGTGTAAAGCCCGTGAGGGCGCGGAAATCCTGCTCGATGTTCATCAGCGGCCCGCCCAGCCGTTTCGGTTTGGCAACATACTAAACTGATTCGCGGTACGGTTGCAGCGCGCCGCATGGGGCGGCGCGCTGCTTGCCGATCAAGCGCCTCGCCGAGCGATTTCGCGGGCGCGCGGAAACAGCTTGCCCTTGATGATCTCGGATACCCGCCCCGGGTTCACACGGAACGCCGCGGCGACGACGTGCTGGGCTTCACCCGCACGGTAGCGCCTAACTATCTCGACCGCGTCCGCTTCGCAGAGTTTGGCCGAGACCGGCGCGGCGCGACTCACTCGTCTTTGACCGGGGCTTGCCCCGATCCTTTCACGAGATTTATTGCATCGAGGCAGTCCTGGCGATTGAGGTAAGATTCGCCGGATTCGGCGATGATGCGTTGATTGGCAGCACACAAACGCCACCGCCATTGGCTCGCCGCATCGCGGCGCACGAAGTACTGCATGGAGATTTTCCTTCCATGTTCTGTCCGCGCGCTGTAGGATGCTTAGAGTCTGCTGAAGACACCGCCGGACAGCACGCTGTTCCCGGTTGAAAGCCCGGCCCGGCAAGGCCGGGCTTTCGCACATCTGTTAACCTCGTGCCACGCGCGATCGGCAAAGTCAAGACTTGACGCACTACGTGCTTCTGATGCAGTAAAGTAACGCCAGGCGGGGCTCCCGCGTTTCCTTGCGCGGGCCTCATTGAAGCACTGCTTCAGACGCGCGAAGTGCAGCGGTCACATAAATACCCCGCCTGGCCAACTCGCGCCTTTTCTTTCCTGCACGCTGGGGTGCACCCCGCGCTGTCTGGCCGAATGTTGGCGCTCCCCCCGGCGCCCATCTTGCACGCTCTGCGTGCAGGAGGCCCGCTGTCCCATGGCCGAACAGTTCGAACTCCCCCTCCCGGCCCCGGCCGCCGCCGAGGATGAGCCGCTGGTCCCAGCGCGCATGCTGAACGAATGGGTTTATTGCCCGCGCTTGGCTTATCTCGAATGGGTCGAAGGCTCGTGGGAAGAGAACGAGGACACCGCCCAGGGCCGCCGCGCCCACATCCGCGCTGACAAGCCCGGTCCAGCTCTGCCCGCCCCCGCCGACTCCACCGAAAACGCGCCGCCGTTCCGCACCCGCGCGGTCACGCTCGCCAGCCAGCGCCTCGGCCTCATCGCCAAGATCGACGTGCTTGAGGGCGAGGACGGCTTGGTCACGCCCGTGGACTACAAAAAAGGCAAGCGCCCGCATAACGACAAAGGCGCCTACGATCCCGAACGCGTCCAGGTGTGCGCGCAGGGGCTGATCCTCGAAGACAATGGCTACAAGTGCGAGGAGGGCGCGCTCTGGTTCGCCGAAAGCCGCGAGCGTGTGCGCATTCCTTTCGACGAAGAACTCCGCGCGCTGACGCTGAAGGCGGCGAGCGAGCTGCGCCTCACCGCCGCCGCCCGCCGCGCGCCGCCGCCGCTCGAGAACAGCCCCAAATGCCCGCGCTGCTCGCTGCTGCCGATCTGCCTGCCGGACGAAGTGCGCTATTTTGATCGTTCCACCCCGCCGCGTCCGCTGCCGCCACCGTCCGACACGGCGCTGCCGCTCTACGTGCAGACGCCCGGCGCGCGCATCGGCAAGAGCGGCGATGAATTGGTCATCAAAGCCGAAGGCGCGCCCGATATTAGCGTGCCGATCGCCGATGTTTCTGACTTGGTGCTCGCCGGGCCGGTTTCGCTCTCCACGCCGGCGCTGCATGAATTGATGCGCCAAGGCCGGCCAATCGCTTGGATGAGCTCGGGGTTCTGGTTCATGGGCAGCACCGGCGCGCAGGGCCCGCGCTCGGCGCTGGCGCGCGCCGCCCAATATGAGAAGGCCAAGGATTCCTTGTTCAGCTTACGTTTTTCGCGTGCGTTGGTGGCCGCGAAAATCAGGAACCAGCGCACCATGCTGCGCCGCAATGGCGAGGGCGATGCCGCGGAGAAGATCAAAACTTTGGAGCGCTTGCGCCAGCTCGGCGTGCTGGCCGACGAGGCGGGGGACGCTGCGCACCTGCTCGGCGTCGAAGGGGAAGCGGCCGCGCTCTATTTCGCCGCGTTCTCGACCATGCTGTCCGCCGCCGCGCCGCCGGCGTTCGATTTCACCAAACGTACGCGCCGCCCGCCCGCCGATCCGATCAACGCCTGCGTTTCGCTCTCGTATGCGCTGCTCACGCGCACGTGGGAGGCAGCCCTTGCGATCGCTGGTCTCGACCCGTGGAAGGGCTTCTTCCATGTTGAGCGCCCCGGCCGGCCTTCGCTTGCGCTCGATATGATCGAACCCTTCCGTCCCATTCTCGCCGATAGCGCCGTCATCGGCGCCATCAACAATGGCGAAATCGGCGGCGACGATTTTGTTGTCGCCGGTCCCGGTTGCAACCTCAAATCGCATGCGCGCAAGAAGCTGATCGCGGCATACGAGCGCCGCCTCGATCAGGAAACCACGCACCCAGTTTTCGGCTATCGCATCTCGATGCGCCGGCTGATCCACGTGCAGGCGCGCCTGCTTGTGCGCCACCTTTTGGGCGAAACGCCCGAATATCCGCACTACCTGCCGCGATGAGTACACCCGACAACGACACCGAACCCTTAGACGAAGCCGACGCGGCTACGGAGCAGGCCGACGACCAAGCGCATGCCCTGCCTGGGCGGCGCGTCATCGTGCGCGGACGCGGCGGACGCATGCCCTCGGCCGAGCGGCTCTACATCGTCGCTTACGATATCGCCGACCAGAAGCGTTGGCGTCGCGTGTTCCGCACCATGAAGGGCTATGGCCGTTGGCTGCAGCTCTCGGTGTTTCAATGTCGGCTTTCGGGGCGTCGGCGGGCTGACCTGGGCGCGGTTCTCGATCGCCTCATCCACCATAAGGAAGATCACGTCGTCATTCTCGATTTGGGACTGGCCGACGAGGTCGATCCGCGCGTCGAGAGTATCGGCAAGAGCTTCACCCCAATCGCGCGAGAAGCTATTATTGTTTAAGAGAGTGGCGGTTCGCCGCGCGTTCGCGAGCGGTCCAACGCCGCCGCCGAGGCGTTGAGCGCTCGAATCTAGGGCTTGACCTCGGAAATCGTGTGGATCTTTGACATCGTCAACGCTTTTCGGGCACACACAGTTCCAGGATTCGTCGGCGCCAATTCGGCGCCGCTCGAATCTGGGCCGTTTTTGCTAACGCTGTTCGTGGGTTAGCGGAGGGGCCCTTTTCCCGCGCAGCAATGCGCGGGCCTCATTGAAGCCGTTTCGCGTTTGCCCGCCGCCTTTGCCACGCCGGCAAGCTTTTCCCGCGCAGCAATGCGCGGGCCTCATTGAAGCGAGGTGGTCTCCAACACCAACGCTGGCGGCGGCGTGCGCGCTTTTCCCGCGCAGCAATGCGCGGGCCTCATTGAAGCTTCTGCGGTCTTGATGTAGAATTGTTCGGCGGCGCCGCCTTTTCCCGCGCAGCAATGCGCGGGCCTCATTGAAGCCGTCTTGTTGGCGCGGGAGCTGTCGCGGCTGTCAACTTTTCCCGCGCAGCAATGCGCGGGCCTCATTGAAGCTTCCAAGGGATCGTCGCCGCATCGCGGCCGCGGCGAAAGGCTTTTCCCGCGCAGCAATGCGCGGGCCTCATTGAAGCTAAATCACGCCAGCGCCGCCTGGTTGACGTAGGGCGCGTCTTTTCCCGCGCAGCAATGCGCGGGCCTCATTGAAGCTCGATATCGACCGGCGTGTCGTTGTGAACCGTCAGCCTTTTCCCGCGCAGCAATGCGCGGGCCTCATTGAAGCGCCCGCTTGCAGGGCGAATTCACCGAGATGGTCAACGAGCCTTTTCCCGCGCAGCAATGCGCGGGCCTCATTGAAGCAATTCGGTTCAGCGCTAGACATGGACACCGGCATCGTCTTTTCCCGCGCAGCAATGCGCGGGCCTCATTGAAGCGGTCGCGCTCGATCTGATCTCGATCGAGAGCGCCTCTTTTCCCGCGCAGCAATGCGCGGGCCTCATTGAAGCGATCAGTTGCTGCACCAGCGGTGCGCGGTGCCTTTGCTTTTCCCGCGCAGCAATGCGCGGGCCTCATTGAAGCATTATGCGGCTCCAGGTAGATGCTGCGATGCCCGCCTTTTCCCGCGCAGCAATGCGCGGGCCTCATTGAAGCAAGTGCCAAGGCGGCTGGAAGGAAACCCATGTCTTCTTTTCCCGCGCAGCAATGCGCGGGCCTCATTGAAGCGTCCTATACAGACGGTGCGGCGCTTACCGCAGCAGCGCTTTTCCCGCGCAGCAATGCGCGGGCCTCATTGAAGCTCCCGTTCGCCGCTAGGTGGGCTAGAAACAACGATGCAGCCTTTTCCCGCGCAGCAATGCGCGGGCCTCATTGAAGCTGGTCAACAATTCAAACCGCACCCGCGTTTACGTGCTTTTCCCGCGCAGCAATGCGCGGGCCTCATTGAAGCTTTCATGAGCAAGCGCCCCACATCCGCCGCCGAGGCCCTTTTCCCGCGCAGCAATGCGCGGGCCTCATTGAAGCAGCGCCCGCAGGCCGTTCATTAGCGCCCCCTTCCGCCTTTTCCCGCGCAGCAATGCGCGGGCCTCATTGAAGCCCCCATGCCGCTGCCGCTGCCCCAGCCCCGCGCCCTTTTCCCGCGCAGCAATGCGCGGGCCTCATTGAAGCGCCTTCGCGCCATGAGTTACGATCAGCGCGAGAGCTCTTTTCCCGCGCAGCAATGCGCGGGCCTCATTGAAGCCGCGATGTCGCGCATGAATTGATTGAGATCGTCGCCGATCTTTTCCCGCGCAGCAATGCGCGGGCCTCATTGAAGCTCCACACCCGCCCGTAAAAGCTGAGCACTTGCCCAGGGACCTTTTCCCGCGCAGCAATGCGCGGGCCTCATTGAAGCAAGCCAATTTCGATTGCGGTTTGCGCATCGGCCTCCTTTTCCCGCGCAGCAATGCGCGGGCCTCATTGAAGCAAGTTCGGCAACATCACGGCCAGGAACGCCGTTCTTCTTTTCCCGCGCAGCAATGCGCGGGCCTCATTGAAGCGGGCGTGCCCGTTGTGCGGCGGCTCGCCTGGCGCGACCCGGCTTTTCCCGCGCAGCAATGCGCGGGCCTCATTGAAGCGCGCCATTTCGCCCCCTTTCAGCGAGCGCCTCTTCTTTTCCCGCGCAGCAATGCGCGGGCCTCATTGAAGCCGACGCGGCGCTTTTGTGTGCGGCCAAGCCGGGCCCCGCTTTTCCCGCGCAGCAATGCGCGGGCCTCATTGAAGCCACCACGTCGGTGGCGTCTTCGACAGCGCCTTCGACTTTTCCCGCGCAGCAATGCGCGGGCCTCATTGAAGCTGCGCGCTCGTCTGGCCCGTGGCGGCAGGATGGGTCCCTTTTCCCGCGCAGCAATGCGCGGGCCTCATTGAAGCATCGAGCGCCGCACGCAGACGCCCAAGCTTCACTTCCGCGCCTTTTCCCGCGCAGCAATGCGCGGGCCTCATTGAAGCGTGCATGCCGATCCCGATTGCGCCAAACACTTCACCGCTTTTCCCGCGCAGCAATGCGCGGGCCTCATTGAAGCGAGCCGCCGAGGGCGAACTTGCCGACTGCGATCTCGCGCCTTTTCCCGCGCAGCAATGCGCGGGCCTCATTGAAGCGCGTGGAGCACTAGCGACGAGATCACGGCAACGCCAGCCCTTTTCCCGCGCAGCAATGCGCGGGCCTCATTGAAGCTGGCTCTCTCGGCTCTGTCATAGATACCCCATCAGCCTTTTCCCGCGCAGCAATGCGCGGGCCTCATTGAAGCGAACCAAACGATCGTGGATACATCGCAAAAAACGATGACTTTTCCCGCGCAGCAATGCGCGGGCCTCATTGAAGCCACAAATGGACAACGGTAATCAGCAATGCAAGTCGCTTTTCCCGCGCAGCAATGCGCGGGCCTCATTGAAGCGAACGAAATTACCGGCCGATCACCCACCTGAGTTGGCCCTTTTCCCGCGCAGCAATGCGCGGGCCTCATTGAAGCCGTTAGCCCACGCGCTTGCGCATCCGCTAGCACCGCCTTTTCCCGCGCAGCAATGCGCGGGCCTCATTGAAGCCCAGGCCGTTCTTTCAGACCAAAGCGTCCGCTGATGGCTTTTCCCGCGCAGCAATGCGCGGGCCTCATTGAAGCGAGATGTAGGTCTGCGACGAGGCGCTGGAGGCGTAGCTCACCTTTTCCCGCGCAGCAATGCGCGGGCCTCATTGAAGCAATGAGTTTTTTCAGCCCGTTGGATTCTTCGCGTGTGGGCTTTTCCCGCGCAGCAATGCGCGGGCCTCATTGAAGCACTGAGGCGGCTGGACTTAACCTTGAGCAGTCCTCGCATGACTTTTCCCGCGCAGCAATGCGCGGGCCTCATTGAAGCCTGGCCGGGCTCTTCCTCGGCGCTGTCCTGTCGGCTTTTCCCGCGCAGCAATGCGCGGGCCTCATTGAAGCCCAATGCAGGTCACGGGGGCAGACGGCGGTCCGGTTCAACTTTTCCCGCGCAGCAATGCGCGGGCCTCATTGAAGCGGAGCGCCCCTTGTCATCTCCCGCCAATCCGCTGCGACTTTTCCCGCGCAGCAATGCGCGGGCCTCATTGAAGCTGCCAATCTGCTGACCCGGCTGCCCAACAAGCAGATCTTTTCCCGCGCAGCAATGCGCGGGCCTCATTGAAGCCACCGAGGCCGTGCGCTCCGACTTTTTCGCGCGACAAGCTTTTCCCGCGCAGCAATGCGCGGGCCTCATTGAAGCGTGTTGGAATTTTTCTGGCGACTGACCACAAGACATCATCTTTTCCCGCGCAGCAATGCGCGGGCCTCATTGAAGCTGATTTTCATGGCGGGGAATGGGGCATTTCATCGCGCCTTTTCCCGCGCAGCAATGCGCGGGCCTCATTGAAGCTCAGGATCGCCGCCAGCAAGTCGCGACAATGTCGTTCCTTTTCCCGCGCAGCAATGCGCGGGCCTCATTGAAGCAGGGGCTATCCACAATGAAGCGACCCGAGGAAGCCATCTTTTCCCGCGCAGCAATGCGCGGGCCTCATTGAAGCGACAACTTGTTCGCGACGATCGCTTCCGCGAAAGCCACTTTTCCCGCGCAGCAATGCGCGGGCCTCATTGAAGCAGGACGCCCGATCCGCACCCCGGCTGGCGTGGCGCTGCTTTTCCCGCGCAGCAATGCGCGGGCCTCATTGAAGCGCGGCAATGGCGATGGTCGCGGTCGAGCCCGCATCCGACTTTTCCCGCGCAGCAATGCGCGGGCCTCATTGAAGCATTGTCAATCTGATCGCGGCGCACGCGGCGGCGGCTTTTCCCGCGCAGCAATGCGCGGGCCTCATTGAAGCATCTGATCCTCGGCGTGCATGTCATGGCAGCCGCCGTCTTTTCCCGCGCAGCAATGCGCGGGCCTCATTGAAGCTTTACCCGGTCCGGTCATAGGCTCAGCGGGTGAGCCTCCTTTTCCCGCGCAGCAATGCGCGGGCCTCATTGAAGCAGCGGAAGCAGGTGCGGAAACGATGCCGAGCAAGGCGGCTTTTCCCGCGCAGCAATGCGCGGGCCTCATTGAAGCCGGCCGCGACGTTGCGGCGGATCAGATCGAGCGCGGCCGCCTTTTCCCGCGCAGCAATGCGCGGGCCTCATTGAAGCGTCGCCGATTTCGCCTACGAACGCCTTGTGCGCGGCGCCTTTTCCCGCGCAGCAATGCGCGGGCCTCATTGAAGCTGCTTGCCGAAGGTCAGTTCGGTTTCGTAATGCGCTTTAAGCTTTTCCCGCGCAGCAATGCGCGGGCCTCATTGAAGCTCGGTCCCGCTGGTGTTCTCGTAGGCCAGCGAGCTTTTCCCGCGCAGCAATGCGCGGGCCTCATTGAAGCCAGGGTATGCAGGACCACACGGCGGAATCAATTAAATCCTTTTCCCGCGCAGCAATGCGCGGGCCTCATTGAAGCTTCTCTTCTAGACTCTAGAATCTGGCCTCTTAGTTTCTTTTCCCGCGCAGCAATGCGCGGGCCTCATTGAAGCGGTGCTTCAGGGTGAGGAAATGCGCTTGTCGGCTATCTTTTCCCGCGCAGCAATGCGCGGGCCTCATTGAAGCGGGTTATTATTCGTGGTTTGGGCGGCGACGACAGGGGCCGCTTTTCCCGCGCAGCAATGCGCGGGCCTCATTGAAGCTGCAAGAGAGCTTCGTCACTGGCAGGCGGCGCGTCTTTTCCCGCGCAGCAATGCGCGGGCCTCATTGAAGCGAGGCTCATGCCTCCCCCCTTAAAGGGGGGGGGTAAACTTTTCCCGCGCAGCAATGCGCGGGCCTCATTGAAGCACGGGCTCGGGCTTTCTCGGCAAGCGCTCACCCAACTTTTCCCGCGCAGCAATGCGCGGGCCTCATTGAAGCGGGAGCAATTCCTGGTGGGGATTCTGGCGGGGCTCGGAATCTTTTCCCGCGCAGCAATGCGCGGGCCTCATTGAAGCCTGCTGCTGCTGACCAAGGCCAGCGTGCGCTATCGCGGCTTTTCCCGCGCAGCAATGCGCGGGCCTCATTGAAGCAACCCGTTCGAGGCCGCCGAACCGATGCCGCCGCCGGCCTTTTCCCGCGCAGCAATGCGCGGGCCTCATTGAAGCGAATGGTTTTCCCCAAGGATAACGACCGCGCGTTATCTTTTCCCGCGCAGCAATGCGCGGGCCTCATTGAAGCCCTGGGCTGTACTAATGCTAGCGCCCGCATGGTGCGCTTTTCCCGCGCAGCAATGCGCGGGCCTCATTGAAGCGCGGATTTGGCGCGAATAGAGCTTGGGCGCCGCGTCCTTTTCCCGCGCAGCAATGCGCGGGCCTCATTGAAGCAGGCCGTCGCCGCCCTTGAGTTCGACGCGCAGATAAAGCTTTTCCCGCGCAGCAATGCGCGGGCCTCATTGAAGCTTGGCGGGCATCAGGCGGCTCGTCTGCGCCGGCGCGCCTTTTCCCGCGCAGCAATGCGCGGGCCTCATTGAAGCATCAATCTCAGCGATCCAGTCATTGATCGTCATTGCCGTGACTTTTCCCGCGCAGCAATGCGCGGGCCTCATTGAAGCCAAATTGCTGCTCGAATGCAACGCGCGGCCGTCGACTTTTCCCGCGCAGCAATGCGCGGGCCTCATTGCGCCGCCGCGTGGGCTTCGGAACCTAAAACAGCCCCACCACCTTGCCGTGCTCGTCGATGTCGATGTTCACCGCAGAAGGCGTCTTCGGCAAACCTGGCATGGTCATGATGTCGCCGCAGATCATGACCACGAATTCCGCACCCGCAGCCAGGCGCACTTCGCGGATGTTGACGACATGCCCGCTCGGTGCGCCGCGCAGCTTCGGGTCGGTCGAGAACGAATATTGCGTCTTGGCGACGCAGACCGGGAAGTGGCCGTAGCCGCCCTGTTGCAGATCCTTGATCCGCTTGCGCACCGCTGAATCGGCGACGATATCGGAGGCGCCGTAGATTTGCGTCGCCACGGTTTTCATCTTCTCCCACAGCGGCGTCTCGTCCGTGTAGAGGTGCTTGAAGTTGCTGGGCCCGGCGCAGAGCTCGACGACTTCGCGCGCTAGCGCCTCGGCGCCCTTGCCGCCCTCGGCGAAGTGCCGCGCCAGCACCACGCGCGCGCCGCATGCGCGCACACGCTCTTGCAGCGCCGCCAATTCCCCTTCGCTATCTTCGGCCCTCTGGTTGACTGCAACCACGAGCGGCAAGCCGAACCGCTTGCCGATATTGTCGATATGGCGCTCCAGATTCGCCATGCCTTTGACCAAAGCCTCGATGTTCTCCTTCGCCAAATCCTCGACTTCAACGCCGCCATGAAACTTCAGCGCGCGCGCCGTCGCCACGATCACCGCCGCCGATGGCGCGAGACCGGCTTTGCGGCATTTGATGTCGATGAATTTCTCCGCGCCCAGATCGGCGCCGAAGCCGGCTTCGGTGACAACATAGTCGGCAAGTTTGAGCGCGGCTTTGGTCGCGGAAATGGTGTTGCAGCCGTGGGCGATGTTCGCGAACGGGCCGCCATGGATGAAGGCTGGGTTGTTCTCCAGCGTCTGCACCAGGTTTGGCGAGATGGCGTCCTTGAGCAGCACGGCCATGGCGCCATGCGCGTTGAGGTCGCGCGCGCGGATCGGCTCACGTTTACTGGTGTGGCCGACAATGATCGCGCCGAGGCGCGCCTTGAGGTCCGAAAGGCTCGTCGCCAGGCAGAAGATCGCCATCACTTCGGAAGCAACGACAATGTCGAACCCGTCCTCGCGCGGATAGCCGTTGCCGGGGCCGCCGAGGCCAACATTGATCTGCCGCAGCGCGCGATCGTTGCAATCGACCACGCGTCGCCAGGAGATGCGCCGCACGTCGAAGCCGAGTTCGTTGCCGTGATGAATATGGTTGTCGATCAATGCCGCCAGCAGATTGTGCGCCTGAGCGATTGCAGCGAAATCGCCAGTGAAGTGGAGATTGATATCCTCCATCGGCACGACTTGCGAATAGCCCCCGCCAGCGGCGCCGCCCTTGACGCCGAACACCGGCCCCATCGCCGGCTCGCGCAGGCAGATTATCGCCTTCTCCCCGATACGGTTGAGCGCGTCGCCGAGGCCGACCGTGGTGGTGGTTTTGCCTTCACCCGCCGGCGTAGGCGAGATCGCCGTCACCAGGATGAGCCTGCCGTCGGGGCGATCCTCCAGCGAGCGCAGATGCTCAAGCGCAATCTTGGCCTTGAAGCGGCCGTATGGCTCAAGCTTGTCTTCCGGTATGCCAAGCTTGGCGGCGATTTCGGCGATCGGACGCATGCACGCCTGTTGCGCGATGGCGATATTGCTGAGCGGCTTCGCTTTATCGTTCGCCATCAGATCCCCTTAAGCGCTCCGCGCCAGTTCACAAGCCAGTCGGTCGATCGCTCGACCCCGCCGAACACGAAGAAGTGCATTCCCACTACCGCGCCGAAATCCTCGACCGCAAGGGCCCGCGCTAGTTCTTCGACGAGACCCTCGGGACCCGCTGTACCCATCACGCCGCCAAGACGGGCGCCGTGCCGTTCAAGCGCGCGCAGCGAGGGACCTATGCCGCAGCGCAGTGCGACTTTCATCATCCGCAGCGCCTCGGCGGGTGCGGCCGCGCCGATGCGCACGGGCGCGTCGATCCCGCCCGCCTGTAGCGAACGCAAGCAGGTCACGATCGGCGCAGCCTCGAAGCAGAATTGCGTTACGATTTCGGCCTCCAGGCCGTGTTGCGTTGCATAGGCCACCTTGTCGGCGAGCGCTTGCGCCATCACCGCGTCGGCGACCACAGGGTGGCCTTCAGGATGGGCAGCGAAGCCGATTCCGCTTATGCCGTTGCGCTCAAACCGCCCGGTTTTCAGCACATCGATCGAACCTGCAAACGGCCCAAGCGGTGTTTCCAAGTCGCCCGCTACCAGAAGCACGCGCGTGGCGCCCGCCTCGCCCGCCAAGCGTGCGAGATAGTCGGAAAGTTCAGCCTCGCTACGCAGGCTTCGCGCCGCCAAATGCGGTATCGGATCAAAGCCGGCTACGGCCAGCGCTTTAGATTGGGCGATGGTGTCGGCGTAGGAGGCGTTGGAAAGATACGTGACATGAACGCGTGCTCCGGCCGGCAAACGATCGCGCAAAATGCGGGCGGCGTCCTTGTCGCGGACGGTGACTTCCAGCGACGCGTCGTTCACCAGACGCGCGAGCCAGAACTTCTCCGCGGACGCAGGCGGATTTTGCATGAGCTACGCCAGGTCCCGTTTGCGTGTGATCACGTAAGATTCATCGTTGAACCACAAGCCGCCATGCTCTCGCAGAACGTCGCGCGTGGCGTTGATGTAGGCGCTGTTGGCCATGGCCTCGGAAAGGCGTTCATCCTCGATCTGGGCGACATAAACCGCCGCATTCCAGGCCGCGAGCAGGGTGGATGTGCCGATAGACGCCGATTCCTGGTCGATTTCGCCGGGGAGCGTGTGCATGTCGTAGCGAAACAGCGCCTTGGAATCCGCGCCGGGCGTCAGCTGAAAATTGTGCGCGTCCTTGCCGAGCTGCGCGCGCACTTCTCGCAAGAGGTCCTGCCGGTTGGTGTGGAAAGGCGTTTCCTCGGGCCAGACCCTGCGCACAATTTCCAGCCCGGGGTCGCCGCCGTGCGAGTGAATGCCGATGAGCCGGCCGCCGGGGCCGAGCGCGCGCGCCAGCGGCGTGACCACATGCTTGGCCTTGAACGTTGTCGATGCGCGCGCGCGGTAAGGCTGCGACGCCAGCACGAGGTCGAAATCGGCGTTTACGAACCCGCGGCGCGGCAGCACGCCGTCGAGCACGAAACGGCAATCCTCGCGATACAAGATCAGCGCCACCGGCTTTTGGTACACCGGGTTGCCGGTTTTCTTCGACACCGCCGCGCGCCAGTTTTCCGCCAGAAATCCCTGCAATTCGGTGATCTGGCGTTCGAATTCCGCCGTCGTGGCGCCTGTCAGCGCGACCTCCTTCCAGACCAATCGCCCGGTTTCGACCGGATCGCGCGGCGTTAGCCAAGGCGCCTCCGCGTAGGGGAGGTTGGTCAGCGCCAGCGCCGTCGCCGGATGTTCGAAGAATCGATCCGGCATTTTCTCCAGCGTGAGACGCACGTCCTCGAGGCTGATCTCCTTACCAGCGATGTAGAACGGATATTTCTCGAACCGGTGGTGCATCGCCCGCATCACCCGCGCCAGCACAGTGCCGTCGCCCATGCCGGCGTCGAACACACGCAGCGCTGGCGGCCGCGGGCGGATGTGTTCGAGTTCCGACGCGACGCGGTCGGCCACCACCCATTTCTCGCTGCACGTGTTGACGAACATCAGATATTTTTGGCGGTTGTCGTAGAAACGAAAATTCTGTTGGCCGCGATCTTCCACGACCCTGCCGTTTGCTTTTTTTTCGGACGCGCTTGGTTTGTCCGTTTTGGATTGCTTCATGAAGGCGCGCACGCGCTGGGCGGTACTCGCCGTCACCGCGCCGCCGGCCCTCAGTTTGGCGACCAGCTTGCCGTCATTCACAGAGAGGCGCCCAAGCGCGGTTTCCGCAACCGCGTGATTGCGACAGAATTCGTCTATTTCGCGGATCAGGCTTTTCGTGAGATTGATCGTCATGGCGGGCGCATGCCTCCGCGCTTGTTTTCGAACGCTCCGATCTCGGCGGCGTATCGCAGCGTGAGGGCGATGTCATCGAAGCCGTTGAGCAACTTGCGCTTCTCGTTGGGGCTGAGCGCGAAACTGAACGCTTCGCCGGAAGGGCCCACGACTGATTGAGCGGCGACGTCGATGCTGAAAACGCCGGAATCGACCTGGGAAAGCAACGTGGCGACCTCCTGTTTGCTCAGAGCCGCCGGCAGGATTGCATTGTTGAGACAATTGCTGCGGAAGATCTCGCCAAAGCTCGGCGCGATCACGCATTTGATGCCGAAATCCGCCAGCGCCCACGCCGCGTGTTCGCGCGAGGAACCGCAACCGAAATTGGCGCCGGCGATAAGGATTTCCGCGCCTGTGTATGCGGGTTGATTCATCGCAAAGTCGGCCCGCGGTTCACCGCGATCGTCAAAACGAAGATCATGGAACAAACCCGCGCCGAGGCCGTCGCGCGCCATGGTGGTTAGGAATTGCTTGGGCAAAATCTGGTCGGTGTCGATATTGACCAAAGGCAGCGGGATCGCAACGGACCCGATGAAGGAGAGGGCGCGGGTCATGCGCTCTCCATGGCGCGCACCACCGGAGGCGCAAGCAGGCGCACATCGACGAGCACGCCGGCGATTGCCGCGGCTGCGGCCATCGCTGGGCTCATTAGATGCGTGCGCGCGCCGCGCCCCTGACGGCCCTCGAAATTGCGGTTGGAGGTCGAGGCGACGCGTTCACCGGGCGCGGCTTTGTCGGCGTTCATGCCGAGGCACATCGAGCAGCCCGGCTCGCGCCACTCGAACCCCGCCGCAACAAAAATCTTGTCCAGTCCTTCGGCCTCGGCGCGCTGCCGCACCAGGCCGGAGCCTGGCACGATCATGGCGCGCACTCCGCTCGCGACGCGCCGACCGACCGCAATCTCGGCCGCAGCGCGCAGATCCTCGATGCGGCCGTTTGTGCACGAGCCAATAAAGACGCGGTCGATCGGCAATCCCGCCATTGGCTGGCTGGGCGCGAGCCCCATATAGGCAAGCGCCCGCTCGGCGCTGTCGCGGCGCGTTGGGTCGGCGATCCGCGAGGGATTCGGCGCGGCCCCACCGATGGCGACAACTTGATCGGGGCTCGTGCCCCAGGTGACACACGGCTCGATCGTTGCGCACTCGACCTCCACCACGCGATCCCAATGCGCGTCTGTGTCTGAGTGCAAACCGCGCCAAGCCTCAACGGCGCCCGCAAAATCCGCGCACGCACGCCATACCGGAGTTGCACGCATGTACGCGAACGTCGTTTCGTCGGGCGCGATCAGGCCGGCGCGCGCGCCAGCTTCGATGCTCATGTTACAGAGCGTCATGCGTGCTTCCATCGACAGCGCCGACACCGCGTCGCCGCAATATTCGATGACGTGCCCTGCACCGCCATCGGCGCCGAGGACGCGGATGACCTCCAGCGCCATGTCCTTGGCGCCGACGCCAGGCCCGCAGCGGCCGTGGAAGCGCACCTGCATGTTCTTGAGTTTACGCAAGCGCACTGTCTGCGTCGCCAACACATGTTCGACATCGCTTGTGCCAATGCCGAGCGCGAGCGCGCCAAAGGCGCCATGGGTCGAAGTGTGGCTGTCGCCGCAGACGATGATCATGCCCGGCGCGGTGCGCCCTTGCTCGGGGCCCACAACATGGACGATGCCGTTGCGGGCATCTCCAAGGGAATAGAGCTCGATCGCATTGGCGGCGGCGTTGGCTTCGAGCGCGGCGAGTTGCGCGCGGACGCCAGGGTCGGCCACGCCGGCAACGCCAGCGGCCTGATTGCTGGTCGGAACGCCGTGGTCGCAGACCGCCAGCGTGAGGTCGGCTCGCCGCACAGCGCGCCCTGACGCGCGCAGCCCGGAGAACGCTTGGGGCGAGGTCACTTCGTAGAGCAGATGTAGATCGACATAGAGGATCGCCTCATTGTCATCGATAGCGACAAGGTGGCTTTCCCAGATTTTGTCGTAGAGGGTGCGTGCGCTCACCGTACCTCCGCGCGCACGATGGCGGCGCCATCGGCCATCGCTTTCATTTTTCCGAACGCAACCGGGCGGGGCAGGTATTTCATGCCGCAATCCGGTGCGATCACGATTTTGTCGGCGTCAACGTAAGGAAGCGCACGCCGGATGCGAGATGCGACGACTTCGGCAGTTTCAACTTCATTCGTCGAGAGATCGATGACGCCGAGGATGATGGTCTTGCCGCGCAGTGGCGCCAACGCCGACGTGTCGAGGTTCGACTGCGCCGTCTCGATCGAAACCTGCTGCACGCTACACCCCTTGATCTCCGGCAGAAATGAATATCCAGCCGGGCGTTCATGGATGATGGCGGCGTAGCCGAAGCAGATATGGACCGCGGTTTTGCCTTTGACGCCATCGAGCGCGGCGTTGAGCGCGTCTAATCCGTATTCGCGCGCTTTGTCGGGGCGCGCCTGCATGTAGGGCTCGTCGATCTGCACCACGTCAGCACCGGCGGCGAACAGATCGCGGATTTCGGCATTGACGGCGGCGGCATAATCGAGCGCCATTTCGCGTTCCGACGCATAGAAGTCGTTTTGCGCCTGTTGAGCCATGGTGAAGGGACCGGGCACGGTAAACTTGATTGTCCGGTCGGTGTTGGCGCGCAGGAAAGCGACGTCGCGCGTCTCTACTGCGTGACGGCGGCTGATTTTTCCGACCACGCGCGGCACCGGGTTGGGGTGGCCGCTGCGGTCGAGCGCGGTACCAGGGTTGTCGAGATCGACGCCGTCAAGCGCGTTGGCGAAACGGTTGGAATAGCTCTCCCGCCGCATTTCACCATCGGTGATGATGTCGAGCCCGGCGCGCTCCTGGTCACGGATGGCGATCAGGGTGGCGTCGTCCTGGGCCTGTTCGAGCCATTTTGGCGCCACGCGCCAAAGTTCGCGCGCACGCACACGGGGGGGAAAGCGCTTGGAGAGGCTTTCGCGATCGATCAGCCAGTCCGGTTGCGGATACGATCCCACCAGCGACGTCGGCAATAACATTCGTGAGCCTCCCTTGTCGTTCTTGTCGTTCGCTTAGCCTTCCGGCCCGTCATACTTGATTGCCGCAGCCGCCGCGCCGGAGAGCATGAAGCCGATCGGCCGTTCGCTTTCTTCCTGCAGATGCGCCGTGAGACCTGCGGTCCGCGCCAGTAACGAAAGCCCCTTGAGCGCAGCAAGCGGGAAGCCGACGTCAAGCATGATGGCGGGGATGGCGCCGTTGACATTGATCGGGAGTTTGCGCCCGAGCGCCTCAGGCAGGCAGTCGCGCACGATGTACAACATGCCGATGTGGCGGCCGACGATGTTGTGCTCCTCGGCCAGTTTGAGCAGCAGGTTCGCGCGCGGATCGCCTTGATCGTGCAGCGGATGGCCGAAGCCGGGCACCGCCAATTTTTGCGCCCGCAGCGCGGCGACGGCGTTGAGTGCGGCTTGTTCGGGCGCCTCCCGTTCGGCCGCTTCGAGGCATTGCGTCAAGAAGCGCCCGCACGCTTCAGCGCTGCCGAGCACCACTGAGCCGCAGCCCAAAAGTCCGGCGGCGACCGCGCCGTGAAACGCCTCAGGCGCGGCGGCGTAAGTCATGCGAGCTGCGGCGACGCTGGGAACCAGGCCATGCTCGGCGATGGCGGTCAGCACTGCGTCGGCGAAGAAGCGCTGGGTCGGGGTAGGTTCGCGCCCGGTCACGAGCAGCCAAAAATAGCTGGTGAAATCAGTTTTCCCGATCAGCTCGCCGCACAAATCCTTGCCCCGGACGACAATCCTGGAGGGGTCGGATGTCGAGATGGCGCTGAAGGGCTGGTCTTGTTTTCCTATCCGCATCTGCGCCGCCCCAAACGGATGCGCCGCCGGAGGAGCCCGCAAGAGGCGCAGAATTATTTCGAAATTCGAAGTTGTGTTCGTTATGCGAATTTTCTATAGTTTTTGTCAAGGCGGGAATGGTTCATTGCCGCTTCGGCGGACACCGCGATGGAGCTGGGCATGGCCCAAGTGCTAAACGGCGTCACTATTCTCGAAATGGGGACCTTCATCACGGGTCCCGCAGCCGGCATGCTGCTCGCCGATCTTGGCGCGGATGTGGTCAAGGTCGAGCAGCCCGTGACGGGCGACCCTTTCCGCGCCTTTCAAGGCGGCCTCTACAGCCCTCACTTCCAGACCTACAACCGCAACAAGCGCTCGATCACGCTCGATACCCGCCAGCCAGCCGATCTCGCCCGCTTGGACGAACTCGTCGTCGGCGCTGACGTGTTCATCCAGAATTTTCGCCCCGGCGTCGCCGCCAAGCTAAACGTTCACCCGGAACGGCTCCGGGCGATAAACCCGGCTTTAGTTTATTGCTCCATATCCGGCTTCGGTCCGGACGGGCCGGATCGCGGGCGCCCCGCCTTCGACACGGTTGCGCAAGCGGCGAGTGGTTTTCTGCGGCTGTTGCTCAACCCGAAGAACCCGCGCGTCGTGGGACCCGCCATCGGCGACGCGATTACGGGCTTTTACGCCGCGCTCGGCGTGCTTGCGGCGCTTCATGAACGCAACGGCACCGGCAACGGGCGGCTAGTGGAGACCTCGATGTTCGAGGCCATGTGCCACTTCAATTTGGACGACTTCACTCATTTCCTCTCAGCGGGAGATGAGATGGGTCCGTTCTCACGCCCGCACGTGTCCCAGTCTTATGTGTTCGACTGCGCCGACGGCGCGCGGATCGCGCTACACATGTCGTCGCCGCCGAAATTCTGGGAGAATCTGGCTGAAGCGATCGGCGAACCGGGCTTGTTGGACCGGCCTCAATTCGCCAACCGCGCGGCGCGCATCAAGCATTACGAAGAAGTGCGTGAACACCTGGCGCCCATATTCTCGACCAAACCGCTCGCGGCCTGGTGCGAAATTCTCGAACGCCGTGAAGTTCCTCATTCCCCGGTGCGGACGCCTGCGGAGGTGTTGGCCAGCCCCCAAGCCAAGCATTTGGGTATCGAGCTTGCCGCGACGCACCCGACAATGGGGCCGTTCCGAACCATACGCTCTCCTTTGAGCTTCGACGGGAAGCGCGCCACCGAGGTGCGTCCGCCGCCCACGCTGGGCGAGCACAACGACGAAATCCTTGACGAGCCCCGTCAAATCAGCGCCGCTGAGTAGCCAATCGGTGAATCCGAGGCGCCAGGCGCGAAATGAGCAAATCCGAAAAGCCCGAGAAAGACCCGGAATACCTGTCCACCTTGGAACGCGGGCTCGCAGTGCTGCGCGCCTTCGACCAGAGCCGGCCTGAAATGCAATTGAGCGAGGTGGCGGCGGTCACCGGCTTGAGCCCCGCGGTGGCGCGGCGGTGCCTCAACACGTTGGTGCAGCTGGGCTACATGGCCAAGCACGGCCGGCGTTTTCTGCTGCGCCCTGAAGTGCTGGTGTTCGGTTCGGCGTTCATGTCGTCCATGAATCTGGAGACCGTAGCGCTGCCGGCGCTGCAAGTGCTGCGCGACGAAACCGGAGATTCCTCCTCGATGGCGGTGCTCTCGGGTCACGACATTCTCTATGTCGCGCATGTTTCCACCAATCGCCATATCCGCCTCAGCGCCAATGTCGGCACGCGCTTTCCGATCCACGCCACCTCGCTGGGTAAGGTGCTGCTGGCGTTTCAGGGCGAGGAGGCGATCGAGGCCTATTTGAAGTCGGCCACATTGACGCGCTTTACCGAGCGCACGCTGATCGAGCCATCCGCGCTCCGCGAGCGCCTGGCGAAGGTCCGCGCCGAAGGGTTCGATTCCTCGCTCGATGAACTGGATTACGGGATCGTCTCGGTCGCCGTTCCGGTTTTCGACAAGGATCGCCGCGCCACCTGCGCCATCAATTGCTCGACCACAACGACCCGCATTTCCCAGGACGAACTGGTCAGCGCCCGCATTCCGCTGCTGCGGCAGGCGGCGCGCGAAATTCAGTCGGCGTTGCTCAAACGCCCGTTCCTGGCGCATTCGCTGACTGGATCGGTTTTTTTCGAATATCGAACTTGACTTCGTATGTCGAATAACTAGGCTTTAGCTCAAAGCGACAATGAGGCGGAGCGCGCCAATTTTTCGGCCTACCGCCCGACAGCAAGAATTTGCTCGCTAGGGGAGGAATTGGCCATGTCTGCTTCGTTCAAGAGTCTCTTGGGACTAGTTGGGGTTTCAGCGCTTGCGGTGCTGTCGGCGCCAGGTTTGGCGGCTGCGCAAACAGGCGGCGATCAGCCGGCCAGCGACGAGATTGTGGTCACGGCGCGCCAGCGTTCGGAAACGCTGCAAGATGTGCCCGCGCAAGTTACTGCCTTCAACTCGGCCGCCATCGAGGCGCGCGGCATTCAGCGCCCCGCGGATTTCATCGCAGCGGTCCCGAACGTGACCTTCGTCGAGACCCAAAACGCCGGCACCAGCTTCCTGGTGATCCGCGGCATCTCGCAAGCCCGCAACAGCGAGCCCTCCGCAGCGATCGTGGTCGATGGCGTGCCGATGACGCAACCGGCGCAGTTCAATCAGGAACTGATCGATATTTCGCAGATTGAAGTTGTGAAGGGCCCGCAAGGCGCGTTGTACGGACGCAACGCCATTGGCGGGGCCATCATCATCACCACCCGCCACCCCAGCGACGAATTCGAGGGCCGAGTCAGCGCTGGCTACGAATCCGGGCCAGGCTACAAGCTGCAGGGCTCGGTCAACGTGCCGCTCGCAGAGAATTTCTGGGTGCGCGGCGCGGTCTCGTACTTCGATACCGAGGGACATTTGGAGAATGTCAACACCGCCGACGCCTCAGCGGAGAGGAACGTCGATCCTGTCAACGACCTGAATGCGCGCATCTCTTTCCTGTATGAGCCCACAAGCAATTTCAGCGCCGATCTACGGCTATCGTCGGACAATCTGGAAACACGGGCGCTGTATTACGTGATCAACGATTTCGGAGATCCCGAGTTCAACGATCCCAACAGCACCAAGCGGCCGATCGATCTCAATAATTCCGGGATCAACGAACGTGACATCTTCGATGCGGCGCTGCGGCTCAGTTATGAAGCGCCTTTCGGCACGTTTACCTCGATCACCGGCTACAATACCGTCGAGGAAATTCTCACCGGCGACGGCTATCCGTTCGACCCGTTCGGACCGTTCCCCACCAATCGGATCGGCTTCAACTTCAACCAGAGCCAATTCCTCGACGTGAGCACCCTCACGCAGGAATTCCGGTTCACGTCACCGTCCGACAGCCGCTTCCGCTGGATCGCCGGCACGCAGCTTTTTAGTACAGACCGCTCCATCACCACGGGCAATATGATCGACACTGGCGCCGGCGTGTTCCCGGTTTTCAACACCCCCAGCACCAATCCCGCAAACCCGCAGCTAACGTTCTTGTCTGACTCGCAAGACCAGTTTGCCTGGGCGGTCTACCTCGACACGTCAACCAATCTGACCGATCAGCTCGAGCTCTCTGTTAACGTGCGCTACGATCACGACACGCGGGAAAACACGACCGACACGCCGACTGCTTTCCTGCCCTGCGTGCCGAACCCCACCTCCTGCGCAACAGGCCTAGCGCGGGAGGAAACTTGGGATGACGTCCAGCCGCAAGTCATCTTGCGCTATGAAGCGAGCGACGATCTGAACATCTATGGCAGCTATAGCCGCGGATTCCGCAGCGGCGGCTTCAACCAAACCGGCGTTGGCACGGTCGCGGCGGCGGCCGGCTTCTTCAATGTGGGCGATCTGTTCGACCAGGAAACCGCCGACACCTTCGAAATCGGGCTCAAGAGCACTTTCATGGGTGGGCGCGGAAACTTCAGCGCCAGCGCTTACCGTACGCGCGCGGAAGGCACGTATTATTTCGTCTTCCTCGCCGCCAACTCGACCCAGAATCTCGGCAATATCGACGAAGTCGAGTATCAGGGCTTCGATCTTGAACTGAACGCTCGGCTCACCGACAATTTCATGGTCAATGCGGGCTTTGGTTACACGGATAGCGAAATCACCAGCTTCCCGGACGCGGTGGCGGTTGGCGCTCAAGCGCCGTTGGTGTCGGAATACACGCTCAATCTTGGCGCGCAGTACACGATGCCGCTGTGGGGAGATGTCGAGGGCATGGTGCGGGTCGATTACAACCGCATCGGCGACACGATTTTCACGATCCCGTTCAGCGCGCCGTCGCAAGCGCTCGATGCAACACCCATCGCACGCGATCCGGTGAATCTGGTGGACTTGCGCGCGGGCATCCAGGGCGATGCCTGGTCGCTGATGGCGTGGTCCAAGAATTTGTTGGATGAGGAATACAACACCGAATATTCGCCCGGCGGCTTCTTGTTCAAGTCGCAACCCATGCGCTGGGGCCTTGAATTGACACGCCGCTTCTAAGGAATAAATCCTTGCAGATCGCCCATCACGAGACGGATTGTTGAATGTTCGGTTGGGGTCGCAAGAAAAAGAAAGAGACGTCGGGCGCGGCGAAACCCGTCCCGGCGTCTCCGTCGTTGAACGAGGAGAAACGGGTGCCGAAGATTCTGGTTCTCTATTATTCGAGCTACGGCCACATCGAGACGCTGGCGCGCGCCATCGCCGAGGGCGCGGCCCAAGTCCTGGGCGCAGAAGTCTCCGTCAAACGCGTGCCCGAATTGGTGCCGCCAGAAGTCGCCGCCAGTTCGGGCATGAAGGTCAACCAGGATGCGCCGTTCGCCGACCCCAATGAGCTCGCCGAGTACGACGCCATTATCGTCGGCACGCCGACGCGCTTCGGCAACATGGCCGCGCAGATGCGCAATTTCTGGGATCAGACCGGCGGCCTATGGGCCAAGGGCGCACTGGTCGGCAAAGTCGGCAGCGTGTTCAGCTCGACTGCGAGCCAGCACGGCGGCCAGGAGACCACCATCATCGCCACGCAGATTACTTTGCAGCATCACGGCATGATCATCGTCGGCCTGCCTTACGCCTTCGCCGGCAACACGATCATGTCAGAGATAAGCGGCGGCGGGCCCTACGGGATCACCACGGTGACAGGCCCCGATGGTTCGCGCATGCCAAGCGCCAACGAACTCGATGGCGCGCGCTTCCAGGGCAGACATGTCGCCGACATCGCCGCGCGACTGTTTCGTTAACCAACGCTGAATGTCTCAAAGTAGAATTTTCAAGGGAGATCGCCATGGGCATTTTCGGAAACGGGAAAAAGAGCAATGGCGCTGCGCTTCCGGCGCGCCTCCATCATACCGCCTATGTCACTAAGGACATGGAAGCTACGCGCAAGTTCTACGAGGATGTGATCGGCTTGCCGTTGCTGGCGACTTGGTGCGAGAGCGACGAGCTGTTCGGCGCAGTGCGCACTTACATGCACACCTTTTTTGGTTTGGCTGACGGCAGTGCGCTTGCGTTTTTTCAGTTCGCCAACCCAGCAGACCAAGAGCAATTCGGTCCGCAAATGCCGTTCAGCCCGTTCCACCACATCGCGCTCTATGTCGATAAGAAGGCCCAGCAGGAGATTGAGGCACGCATCAAGGCGGCGGGATATACCGAGCCGGGGCATTTCATCCTCGAGCACGGCTATTGCCGTTCGGTCTACGTCACCGATCCCAACGGAATGATCGTGGAGTTCTGCTGCGACGCCGACCACGCCATGAAGGACGCTGACAAATGGAAGCGCGATGCGCACGTCAATCTGAAGCGCTGGATAGCGGGTGACCACACCAGCAACAATAATTACCGGCGCGAAGCCAACGCGCCGCATTGAGATTGGCCTAGCGCAGCATGCAAGCGACTAGAGTCGCCGCTGATGGTGGTGATATCTTCTGCGTGCACGCTGGTCCCGCCGATGCAAAGACGCGCGCGATACTGTTGCTGCACGGCTGGACGCTGGACCATCGCATGTGGGGCCCGCAGTTGGCGGCGTTCGCGCATGATCGCTTCGTCCTCGCCCCGGATCGGCGCGGGTTCGGCGTTTCCACGGCCCCGCCCGATCTGGCGCGCGAGGCCGATGACCTCGTGGCGATCCTTGATCATTTCGCTGTTAAGGAAACGATACTGGTCGGTATGTCGCAAGCCGGACGGGTGGCGATCGATTTTGCATTGCGCTTCCCTGGTCGTGTTTGCAGCCTCGTACTACAAGGCGCGCCAGCGAGCGGGGTGACGCCTGGCCCGGACGAAGACGAAACTATCCCCATCGTCGAATACGCCGCGCTTGCCCGCGCTGGTCGGCTTGACGAGATGAAACGGCGCTGGCGTGTCCATCCGCTGATGCGCACGTCAGCGCCAGAAGCGGCGCTGATCGTCGAGGCGATGCTCGAATCCTATGCCGGCCGCGATCTGGGAGCGACGAATTATTTGCGCGATTCAGAGCCGCGCGATCTCGCCCAAATCGAAGCGCCCACGCTCGTGATCACCGGCGCGCTCGATACGCCCTGGCGGCGACGCGCGGGCGATGCGCTTGCGCGCGCGCTGGCCGGCGCAGAACGCGTCGAAATCGAAGGCGGCGGACATTTGTGCAACCTTGACCAGCCGAAAGCGTTCAACGAAGCGTTGGAGGGCTTCAGTACGTGCACGGGGGCGTGAGGATCGCCATCTGCCGCTTCAGTCCTGCTCGTCGTCGGCGGGCCGGCGCTTCTTCCACCCCAGCGGCTTTTTCGTCGTGAGGCCTTTGCGCTTTTTCCCGCGTGCCTTCGCCGCGATTTCTTTCAGCTTGACCGTCTGCAGCACCGAGAGCGCGTCTTCCTTCCGGCCCTTGGCGAGGTTGGCGAAGGCTGAGCCATATTTCTCCAGGCGCGTATCGACCTCGCCCAGAAATTCTGTCTCCCACCGCGAATACTCTACCGCTCCTTCCGGGGGTTTGATTTCGCCGGTCTCGGGATCGACAATTTCTCCCCCCGGCGCAGCTTTGGCTTTCAGTTTGCGCACGATGCGCAGCGCCTTGCGCGTCTGCTTGGGGTCCACCTCGCGGGGCATAAGCCTCTATGCACCCGAAGCTCGGCGTCCGGCAATGAGGGTTAGATCTCGCCCAGTGCGTGCAGGTAGAGGTCGCGCAATTGTTCCTGCTCTTCGCGCTCGTTGCGGTCGAGTTTGCGGATGCGGATGACTTGGCGCAGCACTTTTGAATCGAAGCCGAACGTCTTGGCTTCGGCGTAGCTTTCCTTGATGTCGTCGGCGATGCCTTTCTTCTCTTCTTCGAGCTTCTCGATGCGCGCGACCAGTTGGCGTAGTTTTTCGCGCGTGGTCTGCGTCAGCGATTGCGCCGCCACCGTTTCTGTCGCCGCCGATGCGCCAAAGTCAGCCATGTGTCGCCCCCGAATCAAATCGTTGCGCTCAGGCTAGCTGGCGGGAGCGGGCGCCGCCATCTCGTTGACACGCCGAATCGCGGCCAACACCAGATCGGCACGCAGCCGGTGCGGCATATGCCCGGCATTGGGCGCGATCACCAATTCGGCGCCCGGCATTTCCACAGCCAGCGCCCGCGCATTGCGCTTGGGGCTGACGATCTTGTCTTTCTCGGCGGTGAGGATCACGGCTGGCGCGAAAATGTCGCCATAACGCGGCGCCTGCGCGGCGAACTCGGCCTTGGTGGCGCGCACGTCGCGCGCGTTGGCGGCAAAGGCGCGCGGGCGGAATAGCAAACCCACGCCGCCCTCGTCGGCATAAGTTGGCGGCGCCGATTGCGGCCAGAAATTGCTCGCCACCGCCGCTGGCGCCATGAGTGGGCCGATCGCGGGCACGAGCAGGTTTGTAAAGGCGTAACCAGCGAACTGGCTCGCGGCGAGTTTGATCCACCAGGCATTGTCGTGCGGGTAGGGGTGGCTCGCCGGCGCAATCAGCACCAGGCCGCTCACGAGGTGCGGAAAATCGAGCGCTAATCTTAGGCCGACCGCGCCGCCAAGCGAATGCCCAACCACCAGAGCAGGGCCGTCGCCGCTTTGCTCGAGCACGCGCGCCGCGAGCCTGGCTTGCAGTGCGAGCGTCTGCGCGTGGCGTCTGGGTCGGGTCGAGTGTCCGAGGCCAGGGCGATCATAGGCGATGACCCGATGGTGCGCGCTGAGCGGTTCGGCCAGCGGGCCCCAGAGCTCGCGCAGATTGGAACTGGCCCCGTGGATCAACAGGATACGCGGCGCGTTCACATCGCCGGCTTCCTGCATATGGAGCCGCGCATCGCCGGCTTCGACGAAGCGTCCCTGCGCCGGCCAGCGCGCTTCGGCGCGGCGAACATAAGAGCGGGCGTTAAACGCCAGGAGCAGAACAAGCGCCGCCAGCACGGTCGCTGCGGCCCATGCGATCATGCCTCGCGGCCATCGACGCGCGGTTCGAGTCGGCGCACGCCCTGGAGTGCGAGTTCATAGAACGGATGCACCGCGAGCGCCGAGCGGAATGCCTCCAGTGCTTTGCGGTCTTCGCCGAGCTCTTCGTAAATGAGCCCGAGCGCGCCCATCGCCGCGAAATGGCGCGGCTGGCGTTTGAGCGTTTCCATGATCGCGGCGATCGCGCCGGGGCGGTCGTCGGCATCGTAGGCCAGCGTTGCGCGGCGGTTCCATGGCTCGGCGAAATCCGGGACCAGCGCGCTGGCGCGGTCGAGAAAGCGCAAAGCGAGATCGCTGTCGCCGACTGACTGCGCGGCGTTGGCGCGTTCCAGCAGGATGTTCGCCGTGGGCGAGCCGCTGTCAGCCCAACGCGCCCAGATCTCGGCTTCGAGCGGCGCCGCCGCCGCGGCGTCTTGGGCCTGGCCCAACTGCGCAAACAAGCGCTCCAGCGCCGGGTCCTGCCGCGCTCGCGCGGGCGCGCCAACGTCGCACGCGCTAAGGCCCACGCTCAGGCACAGGATAAGGAAAAGTCGGTGCATCGCGGTTTGTATCGCGCCGATGCTAACCCGGATTTGCGACAATCGCGAGCGCGCCTTCAGCCCTGTTTAGCCTTGTAGCGCGGATCGACCTTGTTGATCACGTAGACCCGACCCTTGCGTCGCACCACCCGGCAGGCCCGGTGGCGGGCTTTCAGCGATTTGAGCGAGGATTTGACTTTCATGGCCGAAATGTCCGGGTATGTCGGGGCGAAAATGAAGCGGCGTCAATAAGGGCGCGGGGCGGGGAAGTCAACTTGGGTTCCGGCGGCTTACTACCCTTCTTCGCCGCGCTGATAGCTTTCCGCCGGCACGGTTTCCTGCGCTGCTTTCAGCGTTTTTGACTCCGCTTTCGCCGCGCGCAGGTCGGCGCGGGCTTTGGCGGCGGCGGCTTCGGAGACGATGGCGTCGAGTTCGATCTGGGTGCAGAGGCCAATAGTCACCGGATCGACCGGCTTGATCTGGCTGGAATTCCAATGCGCGCGGGTGCGCACTTGCTCAATGGTGGACTTGGTGGTGCCGATCAGCTTCACGATCTTTGAATCGGGCACTTCCGGGTGATGCTTGAGGAACCATTGGATGGCGTCCGGCCGGTCGCTGCGACGGGCGATTGGGGTGTAGCGGGCGCCGCGTTTTTTCACCTGCGGCAGGTCCACGCGCTTTTGCTCCAGCGCTTGCAGGCGATAGGCGGAATCCGCCTCGCCCCTGCCGATTTCCTCGCGCGTCAGCACGCCCCCGGCAATCGGGTCCACGCCGCGTATGCCCTTGGCGACGTCCTCGTTGGCGATGCCTTGCACTTCCAGGGGATGCAGCGAGCAGAACGCCGCGATCTGGTCGAAGGCGAGCGAAGTGTTCTCGATCAGCCAAACAGCAGTAGCCTTGGGCATCAGAATGGACATCGGCGGGGCTCCAAATACGCAAATGCGCCCAGCGTCGTCGCCAGGCGCGGGACCCCAAAAGGACCTTCCAAGGGAGCAACGGCTAGCGATCACGGGCGCAATCTGCCAGCAGGGCGCTGCCATAGACGTTTCAGGAACAAAAGGGAAGGGGCGAGAGCAAGTCTGGGCCAGTTCGTGTGATTCGCGAATTAACAAGCATTAATTAGACTGGGAGCGGAATAATCTTATCCCCAGACCGTAGTCGTCGAGCGGTATTGGAGGGGACAGTATGATTACCACCCGGAAGAGCGTCGGCGCCTTGATGCTCTATTTGTCGGCCCAAGCGGCTGCAGGCTTTGCGCCGGAAGCGGCGGCGAACGAGCAGCGTCAGGGGGTTGGCGCCCGCGAGGCGGTCGCGCCCGCGCCGGTTCGTTTGGTCTTGGCCGATCCGAGCTGGGACGCCTTTGTTTTTGTGAGCGCCGCGACGGCGATCGCGCTCGAACTTTCCGCCCCGGTCGAGCATGTCGCTGCGTCTGAAGAAGGCGCGTTCGCCTATCAGGCGGCGGAACCGCAATTCGATTATCTCGCAGCCCTCACCGATGTTGGCATCGCCCAGCCTGTGGATGCCCCTAATCCGGAACATCATTGGCTCGGCTGATCTCGTCGAACACGGGGTGCAAAAAAGAAAACGGGCCCGGCTCATCGCCGGGCCCGTTGATATTTGGCGCGTTCTGCGCCGCCGCTCCTTTAGCGGAAGCTGATGGTGACCGCGGCGCGGCGGTTGAGCGGTTCGCGCACGCCGTCGCGGGTGGCGCGCGCCATTTCGGATTCGCCCCGCGCCTGCGTCGTCATGGAAGACGCTGACAAGCCGCGTGAAACCAGCGCTTCGCGAACGATGGAAGCGCGCCGTTCAGAAAGGCCCATATTGTAGGCGTTCGAGCCAGACGTGTCGGTGTGGCCGACAATGGCGACCGAGTTGACGTTGCACGCGCGCGCACGCGCGACGGCCTGGTCGATGACGGCGTTCGCTTCCTGGTTGAGGTTTGAGCGATCCCACTCGAAATAGACCACGAATTCCGAGGTGGGGCATGCAACCGGCGGCGGGACCGGCGCTGGGGCTGGGGCCGGCGCGGGTTGCGCTACCGGCACAGGCGCCGGCGCTGCGCCAAACTGGTGGCGGAGACCTAGGGTGACGGCTTGGTGCTCATAATCGGTTTCGACGCCGCCGAGGTCGAGCCCGTCGACATTGAAGAGTCGATAGCCGATGTCGAACATCGTGCGCTCGCTCAGCTTCACGCCGACGCCAGCCAGCGCCTGCCAAGCAAAATCCGAATCGTCGAAATTGGCGATCTCTACATTGGCGTAGCCGATGCCGAGGCCAATATAGGGTTGAAAGCGGCCATCGCGATTGAAGTCGTAGAAGCCGTTGAGCATCAGCGAGGTGGCGTCCGCCTCTTCGTTCGTCTGGTTGATGTCGTTGTTACGGCGCGCCAGCTCCAGTTCGGCGCGGACGCCGTTGCCATAGGCGTGGCCGATTCCGACATCGGCCAACCAGCCGTCATCGAGATCAGCGCTTTGTCTGAAGGTCTGTTCGCCGTCGAAGAAGGTTCCATCCACCTGGCCATCGACGCTGTAACCGACGTCAGCGCGACCGTACCAACCTTCCTTCGCTTGGGCGCCGCCGCCGATCCCGGCGAGCAGCGCGGCCGCTGCCAATGTGCTCAACAACTTACGCATTCTGGATTCTCCATGTGCCCACGAGGCGCGTCCGCGCCCTCGCGCGGGTACATAGACGCCTGCGGGCGCGGGTCCAATGCGGACCGCCTGTTGGGGGAATTTGTACAAGGGGCGCTACCCGCCAAAACAAAACGGGCCCGGCTTGCGCCGGGCCCGAGAGATTAATGTGGTAGGTTGTTAGCGGAAGCTGATGGTGACCGCTGTGCGCCGATTGAGCGGTTCACGCACGCCGTCGCGGGTCGGCTTGGCCATTTCGCTTTCGCCGCGCGCCTGCATGCTCATGAGCGCCGCCTCAAGACCGCGCTCGACCAGCGCATCGCGCACCACAGCCGAGCGCCGTTCCGACATATTGTAGTCGTTCGAGCCGGAGGCGTCGGTGTGACCGACGATGGCGACTGCGCTCACGTTGCACTCGCGTGCGCGCGCCGCGGCTTGATCGATCGTGGCCGCAGCTTCCTGATTCAGGTTCGAGCGGTCCCACTCGAAATAGACCACGAATTGCGACATCGGGCACGCCGCCGGCGCCGGGATCGGGGCGGGTTCAGGCATTGGTGCGGGCAGTGGCGCTGGGGCAGGCGCGGCCGCGGCGGCGAATTGGTAACGCAGGCCGATGGTCGCCGCTTCGTGGCGGTAATCGGCGTCGCTAACGCCAGGATAATCGAGATCATCGACGTTGAAATACCGATAGCCAACATCGACACTCATGCGCTCGCTGAGTGGAATGGCGACGCCCGCCAGCGCCTGCCAGGCCCAATTGCCGTCATCGGCTTCGCCGATCGCGACCTTCGCGTAGCCAGCGCCGATGCCGACATAGGGCTGAATGCTGCCGCCGCGATTGAAATCGTAGAAACCGTTCAGCATCAGAGACGAGGCGATCACGTTGTCGCTGGAGGACAGATAGTAATATTGCGACCCGACGTCTACTTCATCGTCGCGGCGAGCCAGTTCAGCCTCGGCGCGGAAACCGTTGGCGAACGCATAACCCAAGCCGGCGTCTACCAGCCAACCATCTTCGAGATCGGCTTCGGCGCTGTTGAAGAAGCTCCACTCGCTGACATAGCGCGCTGATTCAACGCTTTCGCTGTCGTAATAGTCATAATCGTTGAACGGTACGTCCGCCTTGCCGTCGATGGTGACGCCGATATCGGCGCGGCCGTACCAGCCTTCGGCGTTGGCGCTGGCGGAATAGCCAGCCAGCAACGCCGCGATCGCGAGCGTGCTCAAAAGTTTGCGCATTAAGGTTTCTCCTTGCCTCAAGGCGCACAAGCGCCCCCAAAGCAAGAATAAACCCGCGCACGCCCGGCTCAAATCGTGTCCGCTCTGTTGGCGAAAATGCAGCGCTGCTTTGGAGAAATTTGAGCGCGCGAGGCGCGCTATACAGTAAGCACGATCTTGCCTGCGTGTGCGCCGCCCTGCAGGCGCGCATGTGCGGCCTCGGCCTCAGCGAGGGGAAAGGCGCTGTCGATTACCGGCTTAACCTTATCCGCTTCAATCCATGGCCAAACCCCCCGCTCCACCTCGCGCGCGATACGGGCTTTTTCTTCCTTGGGGCGAGAGCGCAGCGTCGAGCCGGTGAGCGTGAGTCGCCTTAACATCGTCCGCATCAGATTGAGCTGCGCCTGCGGGCCCTGCAGGAACGCGATCATCACGCAGCGGCCGCGTTCGTTCAGCAGGTCGAGGTTCTTTTGCACGTAGGGCCCGCCGATCATGTCGAGCACGACGTCTGCGCCGCCAGCACCTCGCACGATGTCCTCGAAATCCTCGCTGCGATAATTGATCCCGCGCTCGGCGCCGAGCTTTTCGCACAATCGGCACTTGGCGTCGTCGCCGGCGGTGGCGAACACGCGCGCGCCGTGTGCCCTAGCCATCTGGATAGCGGTTGTGCCGATGCCCGAGGCGCCGCCATGCACGAGCAGGGTTTCCTTGGGTTTCAGCGCGCCCGCCTCGAACACATTGGCCCACACGGTGAACACTGTTTCTGGCAGCGCGGCTGCTTCGGTCATCGACAGCCCCTTGGGAATCGGAAGCGCCGATCCTTGGTCGGCCAGCGCATAGGTCGCGTAGCCACCGCCGGCTAGGAGCGCGCAAACCTCGTCACCCACGCGCCAACGGCTGACGCCGGCGCCGACGGCCTCGACAACACCAGCCGCTTCGAGACCCAAAGTCTCGGGCGCGCCCGGCGGAGGAGGGTAGAGACCCGCGCGCTGCATGAGGTCGGGGCGGTTCACGCCTGCGGCGGCGACCTTGATGAGTATCTCGCCCGGCCCCGGCTCGGGGCGCGCGACCACAGCGAGCGACAGCGGCTGGTCGGGTCCGTGAATTATTTTTTGCATGTTCGCGGTTTCTCCCAACTCCGCCGCTTAAACCCTCCGTCAATCTGAGTTAGGCTTCAAGCGGAGGTTAGGCCAATGTTCGACGACGATCCCTTTGCTCCCCCGGTCAAGAAGGCGGTTTCGCTTGAGTTGCAATTGGAGACGGCCTCGATCGGGGATTTGGAGGATCGCATTGAACGTCTGCAATCCGAGATCGCGCTCTGCGAGAAGGCGATCGCGGCAAAGCGGGCGCAGCGCGCCGCAGCGGATTCCGTGTTCTCGGCGCGGCCGTCTTAACCAGACCGGCGGTCTCGGCCCGCCTCTTGCGAGCTTTGGCGGCCATGACCGATAAGACCCAGCCTTCTCCAAACAGCGGCGGTTTCGACGCGCGCCGCGCCATGGATTTCGCCAAATCGGAAGTGTTCGAGCGCACGTTCAAGGAGGGCATGGCGCTCGTTGAGGAAAGTGCGGCCTATCTCGACGGCCCCGGCCGCGCCGCTTCCAAGCGGCTCTCGCGCGCAGCGGCCTTGGCCTATGCCGGGGAGAGCATGCGCCTGACCACGCGGCTGATGCAGGTGGCGTCTTGGCTCTTGGTGCAGCGCGCGGTGCGCGACGGGGAGATCCCGCTGAACGACGCCGCTTCCGACAAATACCGGCTGATCTCGCGTGAGCCCGCGCCCGCGCCAAGCTTTGCCGGCGCCGACGAATTGCCTGAAGCGCTAAAGACGCTGATCGCGCGCGGCGCGGCGATCTATGAGCGCGTGCGGCGGCTCGATGAGAACATGTACAGCGAAAGCGGGGAAACGCCCGCTGGAAATCCAGTTTCCGACCAGATCGCGAAACTAAACGCTGCGTTTGGGCGCTGACCTCAGCGCGGCTGCGCGTCCTGATACAACAAGAAGAAGCGATCGAATTTTTCGGGGCCGGTCTTTCCCGCCAATTGCGCCGCGGCGGCGGCGAAGGCCTGCGCTTCGAGCGGGCAGGTGTTGGTGTCCGCTTCGTTTGACACGCAGCCCGCAGCAGAAGGTAGGTCTATTTGCCCCGGCTCAGACCCGATCGGTAGCGATTCCGCGAGCGCCAGCACACAGGTGTCGTCCTCGCAGCGGCGATCAGCCAAGGTCGCCATCGTGCGCCGGGACTGGTCGTTCTGGACTTCGCTGTATTCGAGCACGTAGCGGCCTCGTACGCCAGGGATCGCGTACAACGAGCGCACGTCGGCGATATCCTTTGAAGGCACGTTGAGGAAGCCGGCGGCCTGCACGATGCGGAAATCCGCGCCCTCGCGCACGGTGTCGAAGCGCGCGAACAGCGGCCTGTTGGCGTAGTCGAACGGAGTTGGCGCCAACTGTTGGCGCAGCACAACCACGAGGAACGCAGCGCCGCGCGGGGCGACGTCTGCTTGCGGCAGCAAGCCGCTGAGCGAGCGATCTATGGCGCGCCCGGTCAGGGAGCAGGCGGCGAGCAGCGCCAGAGCGCCAAGCGCCAACACGGATACGAGCGCTCTCATTGGTCAAGCTCCATGCCTGCGGATGCGCGGTCAAGCCACGCGCGAGCGGCCGGATATTTTATGCGGCTCGGTGCGCAGCCGAGCAGGATAAGCGTCGCCGCTTCGCTCATGGCGGGGCGATAGCCGCTCTCGGCCAGCCGCTCCAAACTAGCCCAGGCGCCATCGCTGGCGCGAAGCGGGGTTCCTTCCGCCGATCTGCAGCTGATCGCGCGCTGCGCCGCGTAATAAACCGCTGGTGCATAATTCTGCGCTACCGCCGCCGCAAGCAGATCCTCGGCGGGCCGGGGCTCGATCCAGTCGATTGTTTCTGGTGCAACGAGTTGGTTGAGGATTTGGTGCGAGAGCTCCAATTGCGCCGCGGGAAGGTTCCGCGCGCTGGCGTGCGAGATCAAATAATTTTTGCCCAGGTTGCAGAACGCATCCCCGACCTGAGCATCGACCGCGGTCGCATCGACGGCCTGGGCGAGGGCGTCGGCGGCGGCGGGGTCGAGATCGGTGTGGCCGCGCACATACTCCGCTTTCATCCACTCAAACAGTGGACGCTCGGCCGCGCTGGGCTGAGGGGCGGGCGTCCCTTCGACCACCGCGTCGCACATCGGCAATGGCGTGTGCGCGAGCACGTATTGCGCGCGCGCGTCGTCCGCGAGTGCGAGCGGAACCAGTCGTTCGACCGCGGCGTTCATGAGTTCGGGCGCGGGAGGCGCGATGGCGTCGTCCTGGTCGTTGGCGGCGAATGTCGCCAGCAGCGCCAGCGCCTCGACATGGCCTGCCGGCGCGGCTTCCTCCAGCGCGGCGCGCACGCGTTGTGGCAGCCCGGTTTGCTCCGATGGCGTCGCCGCCGCCAGTGCACGGAATAGATTGAACCGCAAGCGCGCGTCGTCCGGGCGCGCTTTCACCGCCTGCGCGCAAGCCGCCACGGCTGGCCCCGGCGCGATCATCCCGAAGGGCACGCCCGTTCCCGCTGATGAGCCGAGCTCCAATTCTGATCCCGCCTCGCGATCGCAAGCAGCGATAACATTCCCGGTCTCCCAAGCGCGGTAGCCAAAATACCCGCCGACGCTGATGACCAGCATCGCGAACGCGGCGAGCCCCAGCACAAGTGGGCTAAGGCCGCGTCGCCTGATTTTCGGCGTGCGCGCAGGCGCGCTCCCCTTCATCGCTTGCACGACGGACGACACCGCCGCCGCCGGGTCGGCGCGGAAATCGACCCATTGCTTGCCTTGCAGCACGTAACGCAACGGGCCTTCCAATTCATGGGTGTCGATGCGCAAGGGAAAGATCGGTTTGTTGCCTTCGTCGGCGAGACTCACCTCGCGCGCGACGTGTTCGCTGCGGCTGGCGGCGGGCGAGTAAAGCAAGAGCAAAGCCGCGCTTTCGGAGACGCCACGGAGAATCTCGCTCCGGTAGTCCGCACCGGCGACGATGTCGCGCGGCGCGATCCAGCAGCTCACGCCGGACGCCTCCAGCGCTGCACAGATGTCCCTGGCGGTGGCTGCGTCTTCGTTGGCGTGAGAGATAAAAACGTCCGCCATCGCCCATCCCCAATCGCGGCACCCAAAGGTCGCTTGGGGCAGGTCATAGCATCAGACTATCGTGGCGGCATACCTAGCGGGCTATTTTTTTGAACCGTCGCTCAAGCCGGGCTCGACTTCAGCCTTCCTTCTTCTTGATAAACCCGCCGAATTTATCGTTGAAGCGGGAGACGCGGCCGCCGCGGTCGAGGAGCGTCTGGTTGCCGCCGGTCCAGGCCGGATGCACCTTCGGGTCGATTTCGAGCGCTAGGGTAGCCCCTTCTTCGCCATAGGTAGAGCGGGTCTTAAACGTGGTTCCGTCCGTCATCTGGACAGTGATGAAGTGGTAGTCGGGATGGCCTTCGGTCTTCATGGCGCGCCAAATCCTAAGAAAATAGGGTCCTGGATAAATTGAAGCGGGGCTGATAGCGGAAAGGGGCTGAAACAGCAAGTGCTGGAGAGTCCATGCCAACTGGCTATTCAGGCACACCCTTGGCCAAGAAGCTGGGGTTGAAAGAGGGCAGCGCGCTCTGGGCCAAGGGAATACCCGCGAGCGTGCGCGCCGAGATCGAGCAAAGCGTTTGCCCGCGCTATCTAGCGCGCCCCGGCAAGGATTTGGCAGCCGCCCATGTTTTCCATACCAGCGCCGCCAAGCTCGAAGCCGACCTGCGGAAGCTCCGCGGCCTGCTCGCAAGCGACGGCATGGTTTGGGTTTCCTGGCCCAAGAAGACCGCAAAGATGGACACCGACATCACCGAGGACACGATCCGGGCGATCGCGTTGCCCATGGGGTTCGTTGACGTGAAAGTCTGCGCCGTTGATGCGACCTGGTCAGGCTTGAAGCTAGTGATCCGAAAAGCGCTGCGCTGACGCGCATGGGCGCCGGGCGCGCAGCTTTAGGCTGCACGCCCGACACACGCGAGCGTGAATTGAACACGCCTAAGCGGAGTTGCAGTCCGCCGCCTCAACCACTCGGCCATCGCGTGAAAAAGAAGGCTGCCCGGCAGCGATTCGAACGCCAATTTCTGGAGCCAAATTCCAGCGTCCTACCATTAGACGAACGGGCAGCAGCGCCCGCTCGCGCGGGCGTCAACAGAAATGTTGTCGCTGTTGCTGTGGCCGAGGACAGAGGAAATGCATGCGAGACTTGTACACCGCGTGCGCAGCGATTTCAATCCCTGCGCAGCGCTTCCCCGCTCGATCGAAAATCCCTACCGCCAACGCGCGAACCAATCGAGCGTGCGTGAGATCGCGAGGTCGCGCGCGGGGGCGTCGAAGTCGCCGCTGGCGGTGCGACAGAAACCGTGGCCCGCGTCGTAGAGATAGAGCGGCGAGTTTGGCGCAGCGGCGCGCACGCGCTCGATCCTCTCCATAGGGATGCTGTGGTCGCGGGCGCCGTAATGCAGCATCACCGGCGCCTTGGGTTTTTCGTCCAACATGTCAGCGATCAAACGCCCATAGAAGCACGACGTCGCGCTGACGCCCACGCATCGCGCGGCGGCGAGCCAGGAGACCGCGCCGCCGTAGCAGAATCCGGTCACATAGACCGGCTTGGGCAGAGCATCGATCGCTGCTTGCACGTCGCTGGCGACTTGATTCCACGAACAAGCGCGCACCGCCGCGAGCCCTTTCTGCACCCCCTCCGGCGACATGTCGGCGTGGAAGTTGGCCTCGACGCGCTCGAACAGACTTGGCGCCAAAACGGCGTAACCCGCCTCAGCAAAGGTAGCGCACATCTCTGCGACGTGCTCGGTGAGGCCGAAAATCTCCTGGATGACAACTACGCCGCCCAGGCGCGCGGAGCCGGCTTCAAGGGATAGCGCGGGCAGGGCAAAGCTGTCGATCGCGCTGGTGAGGGCAATATTCACCCGCCATCCGTCGCACGCTGCGCCTGCTTCGTCGAGCGCTCGCGAGAAGTTGAGGCGATTGTCACTGGCGGGGGTCTGTGGATCGGACCATTGTGGGACCATGTGGGTCCGATTGTTGGCAACGGCGTTCTGTCTGGGGTCGGCCTCGATGGCGGAAGCGGAGTGTATCGCCGCACCGGATCTCGCCGCCTATCAGACCGCGACGCCGACGGACTTCGCCATGGGGCCGACGCGGTCTGATCGGCTCGGCCGTGTTGTCGCGCCGGTCACCGTGAACGGGCAGGGGCCGTTTCGTTTCATCGTCGATACCGGCGCCAATCGATCGGTGCTGTCGCAAACTCTCGCCGATCGGCTTGGCGTCGCTGCGAGCAGGACCGGGGAGGTGCATTCGGTGTATGGCGTATCGACAGCGCCGTTGGCGAATATCGCATCGCTGGAGTACGGGCGGCTTGAACTCGGCGGCGGCGAAATGCCCTTGCTGCAAGGCGCTGTCCTGGCCGGCGAGCACGGCCTCCTTGGTGTCGATGGCATGCGTGGCCGGCGGCTGCGGATGGATTTCGTGCGCAATTGCATCGAGATCGTTCCATCGGAGCAGGCGCGGCGGCTGCGTGGCTGGGTCACGATCCGCAGCGAACTGCGTTTTGGACACCTGGTCGTGGCGCCTGGGCGTATCGATGGCGTGCGCGTCAATCTATTGCTGGATACCGGTTCTGATTCCACTCTAGCCAATGTCGCGTTGCGCGAGGCGATCAGCGCTCGTGTTCGCCGTTTGCGCACTGAGAACACGGTCGCATTTACAGCCGGGCGCCCGGTCGTGCTTTCCGATGGTATTTTCATTCCGCACATGATGATGGGGGATGTCGAGGTTCGCAACGTCGCCGCGTATGTGGGCGACTTTCACATCTTTGCCTTGTGGCGGCTGCAGGATGAACCAACGCTGCTTATCGGCATGGATGTGCTGGCCCAAACCCGAGGGTTAGCGATCGATTATGGGCGCAGTGTCGTTTATCTCGATATTCGCGATCCAGTCCGCACGGGCTCGCGCCTTCCTGGAGTTCAAGCCGGGCCGAGTACGACGGTGGAACGGCGTTAGCGTCGGCGCTCGGTCAATTGCGACGGGAGGGATTTATTCGGGGTGTTAAGAGCTAAACCTGAAATGCATCACGTCGCCTTCGCGGACGATGTAATCCTTGCCTTCGAGCCGCATCTTGCCGGCTTCCTTGGCGCCTTGCTCGCCTTTGCAGGCGACGAAATCGGCATAGGCGATGGTTTCGGCGCGGATGAAGCCTTTTTCGAAATCGGTGTGGATCACGCCGGCGGCTTGCGGGGCGGTGTCGCCTTTGTGGATGGTCCAGGCGCGGGCTTCCTTGGGGCCGACGGTGAAATAGGTTTGCAGATTTAAGAGATCGTAGCCGGCGTGAATGAGGCGGTTGAGGCCGGATTCCTCCAAGCCCGCGGCGGCTAGGAATTCGGCTTGCTCTTCGTCGTTGAGCGCGGCGAACTCGGCTTCCATTTGCGCGCAGATGGTGACGCAGGCGGCGTGCTCCTGCTTCGCGCGCGCTTCGACGGCGCGTGACTGGTCGTTGCCGCTGGCGGCGTGCGCCTCATCGACATTGCACACGTACAACACCGGCAACGCTGTCAGCAGCTGCAACATCGCGAAGGCTTTTTCCTCCTCCGCCGCGCGCTCGGTGTGGCGCGCCGGCTTGCCTTCCTCCAAGAGCGCCTTGGCGCGCAGCACCAGATCGAGCGTGAGCTTGGCCTCCTTGTCGCCGCCCTTCGCTTTCTTTTCGAGATTGAGGATGCGTTTTTCCAGGCTTTCGAGATCGGCGAGCATCAATTCGGTTTCCACCGTTTCTAGATCGGCGATCGGATCGATGCGGCCTTCGACATGGGTGATGTCGTCGTTCTCGAAGCAGCGCAGCACGTAGGCGATGGCGTCGCATTCGCGGATGGTGGCCAGGAATTGATTGCCGAGGCCTTCGCCCTTGGAAGCGCCGCGCACGAGGCCGGCGATATCGACGAAATTCATCCGCGTCGGGATGATCTCCTTGGAGCCGGCGATTTTCGCCAGCACCTCTAGCCGCGCCTCCGGCATCGCCACTTCGCCGACATTCGGCTCGATGGTGCAAAACGGATAATTCGCCGCCTGCGCCGCGGCCGTGCGCGTCAGCGCGTTAAAGAGCGTGGACTTGCCAACGTTGGGCAAGCCGACGATGCCGCATTTGAAACCCATGAAATTAGGTCCTCAGGCGCCGAGCACTGTTTCAGGCGCGGTCGTGAATGGATTGACGATGGTCAGCTTTTCGATCTTCTGGCCATTATTCATGTCCTCACTCAAGAACATCGTGCAGCCCGCAGCGAGGGCGGAAGCTACGTGCATCGCATCCCAAAAGCTCAGCCGGTGGCGGTCTTGTAGCGCCCAGGCCTCGGCAAGCCGGTCAAGGCGAAGGTCCTCTGGAACGAGCGCATCGAGCACCGCCATCTCCGCTCGTAGCTCTTGCACAGCATTCGCGCGGCGATCTAGTCGCAGCATGTTGGCATAATACTCACGCAGGCTTTGTGCGCTGAGAACGGCGAGATTTTTTTGCAGAAGCGCCTCGATCCAGCGGTTTGCGGTCGTCAGTTTGAAACTCTCCGACGTGTCCTTCGCGTACAACAGAATGTTTGTGTCGATAAAGCACGTCGGCATACACTTCTTCCCGTGTGGGACCCTTTCCGTAAAGGCCAAGATCGCGCGGCGGGCTGGCCAGGAAGGCAAGGCCCGCTTTCAGCCGTGCCTCGCGCCCGGCTTCCCAGGCGGTGTCGGCCTCGGCGCGGCGGCGCCCGGCCAACACTTCGCCAACCCAGCGTGAAACGCTCTTGCCAGCCTTGGCTGCCTCCACCCGCACCCAGCGGGCGGTGTCCTCGTCCATGGTGATGGTGACGTTAGCCATTCTCACGAATTTAGTGATTCACGAAGTTCGCGTCAACTCACCCCAACACCGCCTCCGGCGTCACCACAAACGGATCAACGATCTTCACCCCCTCGATCACCGGCGCTGATTGGGCATCCTCCGTCACCAAGTGCGTGCAGCCCGCGCCAATGGCTGACGCTAGGATCAGCGCGTCCCACCACGACATGGCCCGCGTCTCGACGAGCTCGAGAGCGCGGCGCACTTCTTCCGCTGTCATCGGCGCGGTGCACCAGGGCAAAAGCCGCTCGATGGCTTCGCGCGCGAACTCAGGCTTTAGGCCGAGTTTTCGTACCGCCACGCTTCGGCTTTCCGCGCACACTTGGGCGCTGATCGTGAACGAACCCCGTGCCGCCGCCCGGCTCAGCCACTGCAAGCAGCGATCCTGTTTGGCCCGATCGCGCGGATCGAGGCTGTAAATCACGACGTTCGAATCGAGAAACAGCTTCGTCATAGATTTCCTCGCGATCGAACCGGTAGGGCGCGCCTTCGAGCTTCACCGAGCGGGCGAGCGCCACGAAGCTGTCCATGGCCGCCGCCCGCGCCTTGCGTCCGCGCGCTTCCTCAGCGGCGACGAGGTCGGCGATCCAGCGCGACAAGCTTTTGCCAGCCGCCTCCGCCTCCGCGCGGGCGCGGGCGAGCACGTCGTCATCGAGGGCGATGGTCACGTTGGCCATGGGCGGGGTTTACGTCAGACGGATTCAAGCGTCAAGTGCCTAAGTGTAACACTGTTATAGTGTAACCGTATGGGCGCGCGGCCCCAGCGCTTTCGCTGCCATATCCCGCCACACCCGCGCCTCGCCCCGTAGCGGTCCGGCGATCTTGCCCAGCCGCCGTTCGATTTCCGCCATGCCGATCTCGGCGTCCTCGCGCCGGCCGGTCTTCGCCATGAACGCCACGTAACGCGCCCCGCCTTCCAAGCCCGGCACGCGGTCGGCGGCGAAGCGATAGGCTTCGTCGGCTTCGGCGTTGCGCCCCAGCCCCTCGTAGGCGCGCGCGAACGCCAGCGCGACACTCGGCGTTTCGCCCTCGCGCCCGAGCGCCTTGACTTGCTCGAGCCGCTTCAACGCTTCCTCCCATCGCTCGAGTTCCATCAGCGCATTCGCGTGACCGAGCAGGATCACCGGGTCCTCGGCCCAGTGGCCTTCCACGCACTGCGCCCATTGCGCTTCTGAATCGTTCCAGCGCCCGAGCGCCGCTGCGGCTTGGGCGAGCTTCATGCGATTGCCGACGGTCGGCGTATCGTCGAGCGCGCGCATGGCGGCGCGATAATCGCGCTCGGGATCGAGCACTTGGCGCGCCGCCTTGCCGACGCCGCGTGCGGTGCGCCCGCCCATCAGTTCCGGTGCGATGATCGCGATGAAATAGATTGCCGCTCCCAACGGGCCCGCGATCACAAAAATCCAGAGCCAGTAAAGCTCGCGCCCGGTGCGGACCACGTGGATGCCGCAGAGCAGCGCCGGCAGATAATAGGCGACGACATAAAGCACAATTCTTCCCCCCGTGGATTTGGCGACCTCTGGGCGTCAAGTCGTTGCGTTTGCGAAGCGTTACAGGCGTGACGCTTGGCGAACACCGCGAACACATGTACCCGAATCAGAGTGGTCATATCCACATGACGGGGGCGTCATGGCGCGCGCACGCTGGAATAAAAGCTTCATCGACCGGGGTGAAGTGCTCCCAGACAATTTGTATTTCTTCGAGCCGGCTTTGGCGAAGCGGCGCCGTCTCGCGCGCGAGGCCAAGGACAGCAAAAAGGCCGAGACTGTCGATCGCACCGGCTCAGTCAAGAACCTCGAGCGCGCAGCCAAGAGGCTGAAGCACGTCAAGGCCGAGGATCGTATCCTCTACGTGCCGCAATGGGATATGGACAAGGCAGAAGACGCTATGCGCAAGGCCGGCGTCACCGGCGCGGTGTCAAATCTCTGCGGCTCGCAACGCAAACGCGTGAAGGCGGGCAGGGGGCGGTAGGGGCGCGGCAAGGTGGGCCGAGATCATGTTGAGCCCTTTGAAAAACGGCCATTGTGCCTAGAGATCGTACTTGCCTTTTGCTCGGCCCGCCGCCTTCCGCACCTTCTCATGGCCAATCGCGGTCTCCCTAGCACTAACCTGACGGCGCTCTTCTTCCGTCATTTCCGGATGCGCATTTTTGTATTGGTGCAACTCCTTATCGCTCATCTGTTCAATCGGCTTCCATTTCTTCTTGAAAATTCCCCACATCATGGCTCGGCCTCATGTCTCACTAGACTAATCGGACGCAATAGAGGTGCGGCCTTCGACAGGCTCAGGCTGACGAAGAATGGCGTCACGCTGAGCCAGTCGGAGCGCGACGCCAGCGCCGAGGTCGGTCGGCTGGCGATTCCGAATTTGCGCACGCCGCTTTAGCCATTGTGCAAGGGCTGGGACACCCCCGTGACCCGCGTCACATCCATAATCCTAACGACCTACTACCTTCATCTCATCGGATCGATGGACGGTTCGAGACGAGAGATGGAGCCCGGAAATGTTCAAAGTTTACGCCCTGATCGCCGCCTGCGCGCTGTACGTGCCCTTCGCCGCGACGCTGCTGAACCAAGCCGCTCAAATGGTCTGATCGGCCCGCCCAAACCACCAGAAATCAAAGGGAGAAATTCAATGTCAAAGTTCGCCGCTCTGTTCGCCGCCTGCGCAATCTACGCCCCGTTCGCGGTCGCCATGCTCAACCAAGCCTCGCAAATGGTCTGAAGACGGAAGGACAATCATGCTTAGAGGGACAATCGAAGGGCGCTGACCTAAGGCCGGCGCCCTTTCACGTAGTTCTTGAAATGTTCCACGATTAGGACTAAAATCCCATGCATGACTCGCGATCCCTTGCATGGCCGCGGCGCGCGGACGAATTCCAGCGGCCGCTTTGAGCGCTTCGCGCGCGAAGCCTTCGACGACGGCTGGGCAGGGGAGGAGATCGCCCCGCTCGAAACCATCGTGACGCCGGAACTGGCGAAGTCGATCATCTCCACCAATCAAAGCCCCGACATCTCCTTCGATCAATCGATCAATCCCTATCGCGGCTGCGAGCATGGCTGCATCTATTGTTACGCGCGGCCGAACCACGCTTATGTTGGTCTCTCGCCGGGGCTGGATTTCGAGACCCAGCTGTTTGTGAAGGCCAATGCCGCCGCGCTGCTCGAGCAGGAATTCGCCAAGTCCAGTTATCGCCCGCGCACGATCATGCTGGGCGGCGTCACCGACATCTATCAGCCGATCGAGCGCGGCTATGGGATCACGCGCTCGATCCTCGAAGTGATGGAACGCTGGCGCCATCCGGTGGCTTTGATCACCAAATCGCAGCTGGTGATCCGCGACCTCGATATTTTGGCGCGGCTGGCCGAGCGCGGGCTGGTGAAAGCGGCGATTTCCGTCACCACTTTGGATAGGCGCATTTCCCGCGTCATGGAGCCGCGCGCGGCGGCCCCGCACCGTCGTATCGAGGCGATCCGCGCGTTGGCGCAAGCGGGCGTGCCGACGACGGTGATGGTCGCGCCCATCGTGCCGGGTATTACCGACAGCGAGATCGAAGCCATCCTCGAGGAGTGCGCGAAGGCTGGCGCGAGCTCTGCTGGTTATGTGGTCTTGCGACTGCCGCGCGAGATCAAGGACTTATTCCAGGAATGGCTGTCGCAACATTTTCCCGACCGCGCCGGGCGCGTGATGGCGCTGGTGCGCTCCATGCGCAACGGCGCCGATTACGATCCAGAATGGGGCAAACGCCAGCGCGGAGAGGGGCCGTACGCGAAGTTGATCGCCGATCGCTTTGCCCGCGCTTGCCGAAGGCTAGGCTTGGACAAGCCGCGCCTGGCGCTCGACCACACCCAATTTGTCCGCCCGATTGGTACCGGCGGCCAGCCGGATCTGTTCGCCGCCAATGATTGACGCGCTGCCCATTGGCTTGCGGCGCTGTCGCGCGCTAAGAAGCCTCGACTAGGGCAGGAGGACGCCATGAGAACAGACAATCAAGAACCCGGCAATATCCGTGACCGCGGACGCGGGGGCGGCGCCGTTGGCGCAGGTCTGGGCGCAGGCGCTTTGTTCGCCATCATCCGCCGTATCGGCGTTCGCGGAACGCTCATCGCTGTGGTTGCGCTAGCGGGCATCTATTTCTTCAACCCGTTCGGAATACGTGAAACCGTGTTCGGTGCGCTCTTTGGGGGTGTTCCTGGCCAGCAACAACAGCAACAGGGGGAGGGCAGCACCTGCGAGGCTCACCCCGAGGCTTGCCGCTTCTCGGCAGCGATCCTCGGCTCCACCAACGACGCTTGGAATGAGCAATTCCGCCTTACCCGATTGCCGAATTACGGGCGGACCGCGGACGCTTACGAGGAACCTACGCTGAACGTATTTACGGGGGTTGTGACGACCGATGCGTGTGGACGCGCGCCGGCTGAGGTCGGCCCCTTCTATTGCCCTAACGATCGCCAAGTTTACATGGATCCAAGCTTTTTCGATGTGATGCGTGACCGCCTACATTCGCCTGGCGATCTCGCGCAGGCCTATGTGATCGCACATGAAGTGGGTCACCATGTGCAAAATTTGATCGGCGCCACCGACAAGCGGCTTCCGGGAGAGACCGACAATCAAAACTCGGTTCGTGTTGAATTGCAGGCCGATTGTTTCGCTGGTGTCTGGGCCCATTTGGAGCGCGCGGACCGTGAGATCAATGACACTGATTTGCGTCAGGCAGTGAATGCGGCTCAACAGATTGGTGACGATACGCTGACGCAGGGGCGCGCAAGCGAGAGCGAGTATACCCATGGCAGCGGAGACCAGCGCATGCGCTGGTTCCGGCAGGGCTTTAACTCCGGCGATGCGCGCCGGTGCGATACGTTTGCGGTTCCGGCGGGTCAGCTTTAGTTCAGCCGACCTGAATGGCCGACGTTTTCATCTCGTACAAACGCGACGAGCGCGCGGCGGTGGAAGAGATCGCCGCGCGCTTGCGTGCGCTCGGGCTGCAAGTCTGGTTCGACGCCAGCTTGAGCGGCGGCGAAACCTTCAACGCCGAGATCGATCGCGAAGCACGGTCGGCCAGCACCATCCTCGTGTGCTGGTCGCCCGCGGCGCGGGAGTCGAGATGGGTCGTCGCCGAGGCGATGATCGGCTTTGAAAAGGACGGGTTGACCGCTGCGTACGTCGCCGGCCCCGACGGCTTTTCTCCGCCAACGCCGTTCAACACCATCCATGCAGAGGACCTGCGGACTTGGCTGAGCACGCCAAGCGACCACCACACCGGTTGGCGAAGTTTGCTGCGGCGGATCGGCAAGCTTTGTGGCCGCGCCGACATCGAGAGCTACGGCGCGCTTGATGCGCAGGCAAGCGCAACCGATCTGCGCGGCTGGATCGCGACGCACGAAACCAGCCCGCTCTTCATGGTCGTAGATTCCTGGCTCCAATCGCGCGAGCAACAAGACGTCGAGCGGGCGCGCCTGGAGCAGGAGGCTCGCGCGCGCCGAGCGAAGGAAGAGGCGGAGCGGCGTGCCCAAGAAGCAGAGCGGCAGAAGCAAGAGGAGGAGCGGCGCAGGCTTGAGGCGGAGGAGCGCGCGCGTGCACAGGAGACGGACGCATATTTCAAGGAGATGAAACGAGAATTTTTCGACCGGCCACTGCAGAAGCAGGCGCAAGAGGGGGCGCGAAAGCGCGCAGCCGCGGCCAAGCGCAGCCAACAGATCCGGTGGGGATTGTTTGCGGTCGCGGCGCTTGTTGGGGTTTATTTCTTGGTGACGAGCGGTCGCCCGGTCTTGGACCGAATGCTAGGAGGGCGCGCGCAGGAGACAAGCTCCACGCCGAGCGAAGGCGGCGCCTGCGAGGCTCAGCCCCAAGTCTGCGCACTCGTGCGCGATACCTTGAGTTCCAACGAAAATGTCTGGCGCGCGCAATTCCAACAGGGTCGCCTTCCCTCGTATGGCCCCGCTCCCGGCGCATACCAAAGCCCGACGCTTGTGATGTTCTCAGAACAGACGAACACCGGATGCGGCGCCGTCGCATCGCGTGTTGGGCCGTTCTACTGTCCGGCGGACCGGCGGATTTATGTCGACCCAGTCTTCGATGGTGCGATTGCGAGACGCTTCAATCCGCCCGGTCAGTTCTTTCAAGCCTACATCATCGCGCACGAAGTGGCCCACCACGTGCAGAACCTGATGATGGGCGACGTCGCTCTGCGGCAGCCAGACGAGACGGACGCTCAGTTCTCCATGCGTCTTGAGTTGCAGGCAGATTGCCTGGAAGGCGTTTGGGGCGGCAACGCTTGGTCCAACCTAGCTATCGACGACGCCACCTTGCGCAACATGCTAGCCACGCCCCATGGCGGCGGAGACGCCTCGACCCACGGTACAAGCGCGCAACGTATGCGCTGGTTCAAGCGCGGTTTCAGTTCCAGTGATGCGCGCCAGTGCGACACGTTTGGCGCCTCATTCGGGGAGCTTTAATGGAGCTTGTTATGACGGCATGCTCCAGCCCTTCATCGCGGACGGTACCCGGCATCCAGCGGCAAAAACACAGCTTGACGATCCAATGGGTTCCGGGTTCCGCCTGCGGCGGCCCCGGAATGACGGCCCTGGTGTTGTACGTAGTGGGTGAACATCGAAGCCCCTCAAGCCACCCAATCGGCCGCCTGGTCGATCAGGAATTGCCGGAAGGCGGCAATGCGTTTTGAGCGTTTCAGGTCGCTTGGGTAGATGAAGTACACTTCGAAGCTCGGGCCTGGCAGCTCGGGCAGGACCTTTACGAGATGCGGGCTCTCGCGCGCCATGTAGTCTGGCACGCTGGCGATGCCGAACCCGCTCTCCACCGCGCGCAGCATGCCATAGACATTGTTGATCTCCAGCAGCGGCGGGCGCGGTTTGGCGTCCTCGCGGCCAGCGCGCTGTGCCCAATCGAGTTCGCGCATCGGCGTCGGCACGCCTTGCTGATAGGCGATGATGCGGTGGTGATCGAGATCTTCCACCTGCTTGGGCGTGCCATGTTTTTTTAGGTAATCGGGCGAAGCATAGAGGCTCACGCGAACCTCGAACAATTTACGCTGGATTAGATCAGCGTGGGTGGCGGCCCAAAGCCGGATCGCGCATTCGGCCTCAAGTTTGAGCAGATCGTATTCGCGGTCATCGAGCAAAATTTGCAGGCGCGTCTCGGGATAGGTGTCGGCGAATGCGCCAAGGCGCGGCGCGAGCCAGGTGGCGCCGAAAGCGATCGGCGCGGTGACCTTGAGATCGCCGATCACCTTCTCGCGCGCATCCTTCAAGGTCGATTCCGCGATCACGGCCGCGCCCGCCATTTCGCGGGTGAACTCCCTAAGCGCCATGCCCGGCCCGGTCAGCAGCAGCCCGCGCGCGTGGCGCTGAAACAGCGGTACGCCGATATCATTCTCCAGCGCCGCGATCTGGCGGCTGACCGAGGATTGGGAAACGCCGAGGCGCTCCGCGGCGGCGGTGAGACTGCCGGTCTCGGCGGCGAAGTGAAACGTCTTGAGCTTGTCCCAGTCCATGCGCGATCCAAGGGCGAGGGGCGCCGGCTGGCGACCCTTGGTCTGCAATATTGCATAGCTCTTTCGGCAGCGGAAGCTGGCTCGATGTCTTGCCTGATCCGCGCTAAATGTATACAGTATGCAAATGGTCCTGAAGGCCGATACCGTAAGCGAGGCTGCTGTTTCAGCGGTGCGCGAAATGATTTGCGACGGCGAGTTGGCGCCAGGGCGCCGCGTCAATGAAGTCCATCTCGCCCAAAGCCTTGGGGTAAGCCGCACGCCGCTGCGCGAGGCGCTCAATCGCTTGGCCGCCGAAGGCGCAATCGAAGCGCGCGCTCGGCTTGGTTTTTTCGTCCGCCCGCTGACGCGCGCGGAGTTCGAGCAGATCTACGATATCCGCCCGCTGCTCGATCCAGAGGCGTTGCGTCTCGCAGGCGTGCCGCCCGCTGCACGGATTGCCGAGTTGGAGAAGCTCAACCGAAAACTATCGACCGTGCGCGACGCCAAGGCGGCCGTCATTCTGGACGATTCCTGGCACCTCGCCCTGATCGAAGCTTGCCCGAACAAAGTTCTGACTGAGCTGATCGGCGCGATGATGGTGCGCACGCGTCGTTATGAAATCGCGCTGTGGCGCGAGACCAAACAATCGTTCCGCGCCACCGAAGATCATCACGCCATCTTGTCGGCGTTGCGCTCTGGCGATCTCGACGCTGCTTGCACGGCGCTAAGGCAGAACATGAAAAGCGGAAGGGCGCCGATGTTGGCGTGGCTTGAAGCGCGCGCGGCGGTGGGAAGCAAGCAATGAAACGATTGATTTTGGCGGCGCTCTTGGCGTTCGCGACGTCTGTTGCACAGGCGCAGACGTCCGAGCAAACCCTGACCGAATTCGAGGGATTGTGGGTGAGCGAAAACGCGTTCGGCCCAGCGTTGCGCGGCGACCTCACGATCACCCGAACCGGTGATTCCTGGCGCGCCAATATCGGCGATGCCGAGGTTTCGAGCTCAACGCTCGACTTCTCGTTCTCGGAGGGACGATTTCATGGCGCATTGTCGCGCCAGGGAATCTTGGGTTGGTGGACCCAGCCGCCAGGTTTGCCCGGTCAGGCTTACGCCACGCCCGTACGCCTCGACCACATCCGTGCAGGTGTGTGGCGCGGCGCGGCGTCGCCGTTGCCGCAGACGTTCACGCTCCACCTGCGCATTTTTCACGATGAGGAAGGGGACTGGGCCGGCGCGTTTCGAAATCGCGAGTTCAATATGAACGGCGGGGCGTCCCGCTTCCTGGCGACGCGGACGGGCGACACGTTGAGTTTCTCCACACCAAGCGATGACCGCGCGCGCGAGGCGGCGGTGGTGGACGCTCGGCGTCTGCGGCTCTCATGGCCGCCATTGCCGGCGCCGATCGAGTTTGTCCGCGCAACGCCGCAGCAGGAACTTGATTTCCGGCCGCGTCCGCCTGGCCAGTATCGCTATCAACGCCCAGCGGGCGCCGCCGATGGGTGGCGCACCGCCCCTGCGCGCGGCGTCGGTTTCGACGAAGCTGCGCTTGCGGCGCTGGTCCAGAGCATCGCCAGCGCCGATCCAACCGCGCGGCGGCCTCAGCTCATTCACTCGCTGCTCGTGGCGCGTCACGGGCGACTGGTGTTGGAAGAGTATTTTCACGGTTACGACCGCCAAACCCCGCACGACATTCGTTCTGCAGGCAAGACGTTTGCTTCGGCCCTGCTCGGCGCTGCTATGCGGGGCGGCGTCGGTGTGGGACCGGAGACACGCATCTATGAGCTCATGGCCTCGCAAGGCCCGTTCGTGAACCCAGATCCGCGCAAAGCTGACATGACGCTGGCGCATTTGATGAGCCATACTTCGGGGTTGGACTGCAACGATTACGACGACGCCTCGCTCGGCAGTGAGGGTGCGATGCAAAGCCAGGTCGAACAACCCGATTGGTGGCGCTTTGCGCTCGATTTGCCGATGCGGCATGCGCCGGGCGAGCGATATGCGTATTGCACCGCCGGCACGAATCTGGTTGGCGCGGCGCTTTATGCGGCGACCGGAGAAAGCGTGCCCGCTCTGTTTGAGCGTCTGATCGCGCGGCCGTTGCAATTTGGTCGCTACCACTGGAATCTCATGCCCAATGGCGAAGGGTACCTCGGCGGCGGCGCTTATTTGCGGCCGCTCGATCTGTTGAAACTCGGGCAGGCCTATCTTAATGGCGGGGTTTGGAATGGCAAACGCATCGTCGATCGCGATTGGGTGCGTGTTTCGACATCGTCCCATGTCGAAATCAACGAAGCCACCACGGGAATGGACGCCGACACTTTCGCCAACGTCGCCATTCGCGGCGCCGATGGGTATGGCTGGCATCGTTACGGCGTTCGCGTGGGCGGCCGCATGCTTGAGGCTTACGAAGCGAACGGCAATGGCGGCCAGTTTCTGATTGTCGTGCCGGAATACGATCTCGTTGTCGTGATAACGGGCGGGAATTATGGGCAGGGCGGTATTTGGAACCGCTGGCGCGAGGGGATCGTTGGACAAGGAGTTATCGCCGCCATTCGCGACTAATCCCGTCTCGTCCTGCGTCCGTGCTTGGCGTAGAGCGCAGCCACGATGGCCTTCGAGAATGGCGTGGACATCTTCGTCACCGACGATGTCGATAACGGCCAGCCGGTGAAATACGCGGGCATCTGGGACAACATCACGCCCAATTCGTGCCGCTGGCGGCAAGGCGCTTCGCGGGACGGTGGCGTCAGTTGGGATCAGAACTGGATCATGGAGTGGCGGCGGGCTTGAGCGCCTTCATGCAGCCTCGGCGTCCGCGTGTTCGAGCGCGGAGAGGTATTTCTCCGCCTCCAGCGCGGCCATACACCCAAGGCCCGCAGCGGTGACGGCCTGGCGGTACGTATCGTCGGCGACATCGCCGGCGGCGAACACGCCGGGGATGTTGGTCTCGGTCGTGCCCGGTTTGACGATGATGTAGCCGTTGTCTTTCATCGCCACTTGGCTCTTGAACAACTCCGTCGCCGGTGCGTGACCGATGGCGACAAACACGCCATCGAGTTTGCGTTCCTGCGTGGCGCCGGTTTTCGTATGCTTGATGCGCAGGCCGTTGACGCCGCGCTCGTCGCCTAGAATTTCGTCCACGGCGTGATCCCACACGACTTCAATCTTGGGGTTGGCGAACACACGCTCTTGCAACACTTTTTCGGCGCGAAATGCGTCGCGGCGATGCACCAGCGTCACCCGGCTCGTAATATTGGCCAGGTAGAGCGCTTCCTCCACCGCGCTGTTGCCGCCGCCGATGACGGCGACTTCCTTGCCGCGGAAAAAGAAGCCGTCGCAAGTCGCGCAAGCCGAAACGCCCTGGCCGGAGAATTTCTGCTCGCTCGGGATGCCCAACCACTTCGCTTGTGCGCCGGTGGCGATGATCAATGCATCGCAAGTGTAGGTTTGTCCGCTGTCGCCGGTGAGGCGGAACGGGCGGGTGTCCAGTTCAGCTTTCACAATCATGTCTTCGACCAATTCGGTTCCCACGTGCAGCGCCTGCGCGCGCATCTGCTCCATCAGCCATGGGCCCTGGATGGTGTCGGCGAAGCCGGGATAATTTTCGACATCGGTGGTGATGGTGAGCTGCCCGCCCGGCTGCAAGCCTGCGATGAGCATAGGGCTGCGCATGGCGCGCGCGGCATAGATGGCCGCAGTGTAGCCGGCGGGGCCGGAGCCGATGACGATGATGGGGGAGTGGCGAGGGTCGGTCATGAGGTCTCGGGAGAAGCTGGAATCGAAGCAAAGATATGGCGATGCGCCGCCCTTGGGAAAGGCTGTCGCGTGCGTAGCGTATCGAATTCCGGTTGCACGGGGGCGATATTCGCAGGCATAAGCCCGCTATTCGGGTGAGGCGGCTCCCCGACAGGCGCTTTGCCCAATGGCCGCGCACTTCCGCATGGGAGGCGCGCATGCTGGGGCCAAAATTAACACGACGTGTCATGGTGTGTTTGCTTGCAGGGGCGTGCGTAAGCGCGCCGCGGCAGGAAACGGTAAATGTCTTGTTCGTGTGTTTACACGGAACCGTAAAAAGCCCGATCGCACGCGAACATATGCGGCGCATGGTCGCCGAGCGGGGTTTGCAGGCCAACATTCAGTCCCGCGGAATCGCGCCCGAGGACGCGGTGACGCCGCAATTGGCGGCAGCACTCGCAGCCGATGGAATCGATGTCGGCAGCGAGCCGCTACAACAACTCACGACCGCGGATTTGGCGGCGGCTGACATCATTGTGTTGTTCAACCCACTGCCAGCGAGCCTCGGCCTTTGGCCAGCGCGCGACTGGAGCGACACGCCGTCAATGAACGCCGACTATCCGGCGGCCCGCGCAGCGCTTCTGGAGCGCTTGGCTGACTTGGTGGACGAACTCGCTTCCGCCAGCACGAGACGATAACGCGATCGGGGAAGGGGCAAGCTTCGTCCAGAGCTATCGGAAGGCTGGCTGCTCGACCAATTCGATCTCGAACAATTTCGGCCAGTTCTTGCCGGTCACGAACATGCGCCGTGTGGCGGGATCGTAGGCGATGCCGTTGAGCACGTCGGTGTGGCCGGGTTCGAAATCGGTCGGCGGCAATAATCCGCGAAGGTCGATTAGGCCCGTGACGGCGCCGCTTGCTGGGTCGATGCGTGCGATCCAATTGGTCTGCCAGATATTGGCCAGCACCGCCCCTTCGACCCATTCGAGCTCGTTGAGATTGCGCAAGGGACGCCCTTGCAGGGTCACTGGAACCTCCCCTGTCTGTTGCAACGTGTTCGGGTCGAGAAAGCGCAAGCGATCGCCGCCATCGCTCATGATGATGCGGCTGGTATCGCGGGTCAGGCCCCAGCCTTCGCCTTCGTAGGCGAAGCTCGCTCGCGGCTCGAAATCGTGGAGGCCAAACACGAAGCCGCGTTGCGATCGCCAGGTGATGGCGACGATGCGGTCGCCCCAATCGACGATGCCTTCGCCAAAATACTGAGCATCGATGTCGTGCTGGCGCAGCACGCGTCCGGTCGCGAGCGCCACCTTGCGGATCGAGGAATGACCGTTCAGGCCTGTGCTTTCGTAGAGAAATCCGTCCCTGAAAAAGAGGCCCTGAGTAAAAGCGTCGCGATCGTGGGGATAGGTGTGGACCACGCGATAGCCATAGATAGCGGGCGCTTGCGCATAAGCCGGAACGCTGAATAGGAGGGCCGCAATAACCAAGAGGCTGCGCATGATCATGGTCCCGATCAGAGGGAATTGCGGCGCCGATGTCCAGAAGCGCTCTGCGTTAAGTCGAGACTTCACCGTGAGGTGGCGCGCGCCGTCCAAGCCGAAAGCACTGCCGTCGCCACGCGATCGGTTTCCAGGAGTGGGGGATAGGACCAGTTCTCCAGCCGGCCCTGGAACGGACGCGCGCAGCCGCGGCGCGTCAGACTGGTGTGGAACCGGTCGAGCTTGCCTCCCGGTCCATCGACGGCGAGGACATGGATGGGCTTACCGGTGGCTGCGGCCTCGGTCGCCATGTTGACGCTATCAGCGGTGACGAAGATGTGGTCGGCCGCTCCCAGCATGGCGAAATACGGGTTCGCGCCTTCGCCGTCGTAGAACACCGCGCAGTGCGGCGCGAGCCAGGTGCGGAATTGCAACTTCGCTGCCTCGCTGGTGCGACGCGAAAGCGTCACGAGCAGCGTTCCTCCAGTGTCACGCTGCACGTTGGCGAGCAGATCTGAAATTTCGCGCGCGCGCTTGGCGGAGATGTCCTGGCGCTTGGACTTACCCCCGATCAACACGGCCAGACGAGGCTGCTGCATGTCCTCCAACGCGGCCGGGTACTCGAGGGCGGCCTGGTCGAGTTTGTCGGGCGACACGCGGTGGCATGCCCCCACGATCGCCAGCACGTTTGGTCCCTCCAGTCCGTCATGAACGGGCGGGACGACGATATCGAACTCGCGCGGGTTCACGCGCGGGTCCTGTAGCTGCACGACGAGGGTCCGTCTTCGCGACCAAGTGCGCATCGCCATCGTGAATGGAATTGAGGCCCGCCCGCAGCCGATGACGATGTCGGGCCAAGGAGGCTCGATGTGATCGGCGCCAATCGCCAAAGCTTGGCGCGGAGCGGGGATAAGGCCGGCGGGGAGCCACCGCCACGGCGTACGCAGCTGCACGCGCTTGGTGGTGAGCCGGATTGGCGTGCGGCGCGCTATCCCTTCGGCCAAGCCTAAGGCCTGGTTCTCAATCCCGGCGCGGCCGTCGGTCAGAGTCCAGACGGCCAGGGGTTCCGCAGGCTGAAAACCGACGGTTTTCATGGGGCACGCTGAAAAAACCTTCTCCCCTCGAGGGGAGAAAGTGGCCCGAAGGGCCGGATGAGGGGTCCGCGGTGTCGCGGGAGAGAGCCTATTCCCCTCACCCGTCCGCTTCGCGGACACCCTCTCCCCTCAAGGGGAGAGGGTTGGACGGTGCTGCTCAGAGGAACTTCACCTTGACGATCTCGTAGGATTTCGGGCCGCCGGGGGCCATGACCTCGACGATGTCGCCTTCCTGCTTGCCAATCAGCGCGCGGGCGATGGGGGAGGTGATCGAGACTTTGCCGCCTTTGACGTCGCTTTCGTCCTCGCCGACGATCTTGTATTTTGATTTATCACCTGAATCTTCGTCGATCAGGTTCACGGTGGCGCCAAATTTCACCTGTTTTCCCGACAGCTTGGACACGTCGATGATCTGGGCGCGCGCGATCTTGTCCTCAAGCTCCAGCAATCGCCCTTCGATGAAGCTCTGGCGCTCTTTGGCGGCATGGTATTCGGCGTTCTCGGAGAGGTCGCCGTGCTGACGCGCCTCCGAGATGGCGGCGATAACGGAAGGCCGCTCCACCGTTTTGAGACGTTTCAGTTCTGCGTCGAGGGCCTGATAACCCTCGGCGGTCATTGGTATTTTTTCCATGGGATTGTGTGTTTTGTCCGTCTGGGATGGGTGAGGTTGTACCTCGCCCGGCTCGGCGTCAAGCATAGGCCTGAAGCGCGCGAACGCCAAGCGGGGCGCCGCTTTTGAGGCGCCTTATCGCCTGGACCGCCGCCTTGGCCCCGGAAGCAGTCGTATAATAGGGGATATTCTGGGTCAGCGCGGTGCTGCGGATCGAGTAGGAATCCCGATAGCTCTGGGCCCCTTCGGTGGTGTTGAAGACAAGGTGCACATCGCCATTCTTCATGGCGTCGACGATGTGGGGCCGACCTTCGGCTACTTTGTTGACCCGTTCCACCGCGACGCCGGCCGCCTGGAGCAGGGCCGCGGTGCCGTCCGTGGCCAACACACGGAACCCGAGCGAAATAAGGTCGCGCGCCACTGGAACAAAAGCCGGCTTGTCTGCTGCCTTGACCGAGACAAAGGCGCAGCCTTCAGTCGGCAGATTGACGCCCGAGGCGATCTGGCTCTTGGCGAAGGCGGCCTCGAAATTCTCGTCGAGCCCCATCACCTCGCCAGTGGAACGCATTTCCGGCCCGAGCACTGGATCGATCCCGGGAAAGCGGGCGAATGGAAACACGGCCTCTTTCACAGCGACATGGTCCTTGGATGGACGGTCCAGTTTCAGTTCCGCCAGCATCACGCCCGCCATCACCTTCGCCGCCGCCGCCGCAATGGGGCGATTGATCGCCTTGGCCACGAACGGCGCGGTGCGCGAAGCACGCGGGTTGGCTTCGAGAATGAAGATCTCGCCGTCCTTGACCGCGAACTGGATGTTGATTAGCCCGCGCACACCGAGTGCGAGCGCGAGCTGCTTGGTTTGCATCTCGATCTCGGCGACAACCTTCGCCGGCAGCGAGTAGGGCGGTAATGCGCAGGCGCTGTCGCCGGAATGCACGCCGGCTTCCTCGATGTGCTCCATGACGCCGGCGACGAACACTTCCTTGCCGTCGCAGATAGCATCGACGTCGACTTCTATAGCGTCGCGCAGATAGGAATCGATCAGCAGCGGCTTCTTGTCCGAAATCACGAGTTCGCTGGGGCCGCCGAGTGCGAGCGTCAGGCGCTGCACATATTCGGCGAGATCTTCCTCTGTGTGCGCTATCTGCATCGCCAGCCCGCCCAGCACATAGGAGGGGCGCAGCATCACCGGATAGCCGATACGCGCCGCAGCCGCCCGGGCCGCTTCGAGCGAAGGCGCGGTAGTGCTGTCGGGCTGTTTCAGGCCGATCTTGTGCAACAGCGCTTGGAAGCGATGGCGATCCTCGGCCAGGTCGATGGCATCGACGCTGGTGCCCAGGATCGGCGCGCCTTCATCGGCCAGCGGCTGGGCCAGCTTCAGCGGCGTCTGCCCGCCGAACTGGACGATCAAGCCCAATACGCGCCCGTTTCGCTTTTCAGTCTCCACGATCTCGAGCACGTCTTCGGTGGTGAGCGGCTCGAAATAGAGTCGATCCGAGGTGTCGTAATCGGTCGATACGGTTTCGGGGTTGCAATTGACCATGATCGATTCAATGCCGAGATCGGCGCAGGCGAAGGCGGCGTGACAGCAGCAATAATCGAACTCGATGCCCTGGCCGATGCGATTTGGGCCCCCGCCGAGGATGATGATCTTGTCGCGCGCGGTGGGCTCGGACTCGCATTCGGGTCCTTGGAGCGCCGGCGTCCCCGCCGGCGAGACGCCGGCGCTCCAAGAAGGAAACTCATACGTCGAATACATGTACGGCGTCGTGGCGCGGAACTCCGCCGCGCAGGAATCGATGCGCTTGAATTGGGGGCGCACGCCGAGTTCGTGGCGCGCGGCGCGCACCTCGCGTTCGCTCTGGCCCGTCAGCTTGGCGAGGCGCGCATCCGCGAAGCCTTGCGACTTGAGCGCGCGGAACGAGGGCGCATCCTTCGGCAGCCCTTCGGCGCGGACTTGCGTTTCGGCGGCGACAATCTCCGCGATCTGGCGCACGAACCAGGGGTCGTAGTGCGAGGCTGCGCAGATTTCCTCCACGCTCAAGCCGCGCCTCAAAGCCTCCGCCGCAACCAGCAAACGATCCGCCTTCGGCGTCACCAGGCGCGCGCGCACGGCGGCGCGGCCTGCGTCTTCATCCGCGGCGCCTTCGATGGGGATTTCATCGAGACCGAACAACCCGGTGTCGAGCGAACGCAGCGCCTTTTGCAGGCTTTCCTGAAACGTACGCCCGATCGCCATGGCTTCGCCGACCGATTTCATGGAGGTGGTCAGCGTTGAGTCCGCGCCTCGGAAACGCTCGAACGCGAAGCGTGGAATCTTCGTCACCACGTAATCGATGGTCGGCTCGAAACTCGCCGGCATCGCTCCGCCGGTGATGTCGTTGGCGATTTCGTCGAGCGTGTAGCCGATAGCGAGCTTGGCCGCGACCTTTGCGATGGGAAAGCCGGTGGCTTTGGAGGCAAGCGCGGAACTCCGCGATACGCGCGGATTCATCTCGATCACCACCAGGCGGCCATCTTTGGGGTTCACCGCGAACTGCACGTTGGAACCGCCGGTTTCCACGCCGATCTCGCGCAGCACCGCGATGCTCGCATTGCGCATGTTCTGGTATTCGCGGTCGCTCAGCGTCAGCGCCGGGGCGACGGTGATGCTATCGCCCGTGTGCACGCCCATCGGATCGATGTTTTCGATCGAGCAGATGATGATGCAATTGTCCGCCTTGTCGCGGACCACTTCCATCTCGTACTCTTTCCAGCCGATGATGCTTTCTTCGACCAGGACTTCGGTGATCGGCGAGGCGGCAAGCCCGCGCTCGACGATTTCCTTGAACTCCTCGAGATTGTAGGCAACGCCCCCACCCAAGCCGCCGAGCGTCAGCGAAGGCCGGATGATCGAGGGGAGTTGTACAAAATCTAGCGCCGCCAGCGCCTCGTCCATAGACGTGGCCATGCGCGAGCGCGGGGATTCGAGCCCGATCTTGTCCATGGCGTCGCGAAATTTGAGGCGATGTTCGGCCTTCTCGATCACGTCAGCTTTGGCCCCGATCATCTCGACATTGTATTTCTTGAGCACGCCGGTGCGATCCAAGGTCAGCGCGCAATTGAGCGCGGTCTGCCCGCCCATGGTAGGCAGCAGCGCGTCGGGCCTTTCCAGCGCGATGATTTTTTCGACCATCTCGGGCGTGATCGGTTCCATATAAGTGGCGTCGGCCAATTCCGGATCGGTCATGATCGTAGCGGGATTCGAGTTCACCAGGATTACCCGGTAACCCTCGGCCTTCAGCGCCTTCACCGCCTGCACACCGGAATAATCGAACTCGCAAGCCTGACCGATAATGATCGGCCCGGCGCCGATGATCAGAATCGATGAGATGTCGGTGCGTTTCGGCATGGCTCTCCGCCCGCGCGGTGCGGCTGGGAATCGATCCGTTCGGGGGATCGAGGGTGCTTAGCGG
>JBEBIU010000168.1:0-3762 GCA_040080225.1 Terricaulis sp. | reverse complement strand
TTGCGAAATCGGGCGAGCCGCTCTAGGTTGGCTGTCCGTCCCGCCCCAACCTGCCTGAAAAGGACACGCCTTGGCTCGCGTAACCGTAGAAGATTGCGTCGATAAGATACCCAACCGGTTCTCGCTGGTGTTGCTTGCCGCCCACCGCGCCCGCAACATTTCCTCTGGCGCAGAGCCGCTGATCGATCGGGACCGCGATAAGGACCCGGTGGTGGCGCTGCGCGAGATCGCCGAATCGGCTGTAACCCCGGCGGAGTTGCGCGATAGCTTCGTCACCCTCTACCAGGACGTGCAGCCGGCGGCCCAGGCAGAGGACGAGCAGGATCGCAAAGCGCTCGCCGCGCCAGTGGAGACCAGCGAAGAGGACGTGCTGCGAGCGCTGCAACAAGAGGCCGAAGCCCAGCGCGACGAACGGTACTAGGTCGATGGACGACGGCGACGTCGTCCTCGGCAAAGGCCCTGCCAGTCGCAATCAGGCTGGCGCGGGCGATGCGCCCACACGTGCGCCCTATCTGCGCCAGTTCGAACTGGTCGATCGCATGCGCGCCTACGACCCTTCGATCGACGACCAGCTGATCAACCGCGCTTACGTGTTCACGACGTTGAAGCATGGCAGCCAGGTCCGCCATTCCGGTGACCCGTATTTCGCGCACCCGATCGAGGTCGCAGGGCTGCTCACTGAATACAAACTCGACACCACCACCATCATCGCGGGCTTGCTGCACGACACGCTAGAGGACACCGACGCCACGCCTGAAGAACTCAGGGAAAAATTCGGCGACGAAGTGACGGACCTGGTTGAAGGCGTCACCAAATTGTCCAAGCTCGAGGCGTTGTCGGAAGAAAACAAGCAGGCGCAGAACCTGCAGAAATTTATCCTCGCCATGTCGCGCGACGTACGTGTGCTGCTGGTGAAGTTGGCCGATAGGCTGCACAACATGCGCACGCTCTCGCACCTGCCTACGCCCGAGAAACGTCGGCGCATCGCGCTCGAGACGCTCGAGATCTATGGGCCGCTGGCGCGTCGCATCGGCATGGAGCGGATGGCTCGCGAATTGGAGAGCCTCGCGTTCCACGAGGCGTTCCCGGAAGCGGAAGCCGCCATCAATGCGCGGCTCGAGCAATTGCGTATCGAAAAAGGCGCCAATGTCGCCATCATCGTGCAGACGATCATGGAGGTGTTCGAATTCGCTGGCGTCGATGCGCGTGTCTATGGGCGCGAGAAACAACCCTATTCGATCTGGCGAAAATTGCAGCGCAAGAGCGTTGAGTTTTCTGATCTAGCGGACGTGTATGCGTTCCGAGTCGTGGTTGTCAGCCCGGACGATTGCTATCGCGCACTGGGGCTCATCCACCAGACATGGCGCTGCGTGCCAGATCAATTGGAGGATCATATCTCCAACCCCAAGCCCAACGGCTATCGATCGATCCACACGACCGTTATTGGGCCAGGCAATGTGCGCGTGGAGATCCAGATTCGCACCGACGCGATGGAGCAGATCGCCGAAGTCGGCGTCGCGGCGCATTGGCGCTACAAGAACGAGGCCTATGGCTACGACGAGGAGATGGCTGCCTCCGTTGGGCTCGACGCGCGCGAGGTCACGCGTTCGCTGTTGGAAATCGCCGAGCATGGCGGCGACGCCGATGAATTCATGGAGCACGCCAAGCTCGAAATGTACCAGGATCACGTGTTCGCGTTCACCCCGAAGGGCGCGCTGATCCCATTGCCGCATGGGGCAACGCCGCTCGATTTCGCCTACGCAGTTCACTCCGACATTGGCGACCGCTGCACCGGCGCCAAGATCAACGGCGTCGAACGCCCGTTGCGCACGACGCTACGCAACGGCGACGTGGTCGATATCATCACCGGCGATAAAGTGGCGCCGCTGCCCGGCTACGAGGCGCTCACCAAAACCGGGCGCGCCAAATCGGCGCAGCGACGTCTGCAGCGCCAAGCGCAACGCGAGGATTTCGCCCGCATCGGCCGCGAGCGGGTCGCGCATGCGCTGCACCGTTATGGTCACGAACTTGCCGACACGGTTCTAAAAACCGCCGCTGCGCGGCTGGGGAAGCAAGAGGAAGAGGACCTGTTCGTCGCCGTCGGCGGCGGCGCGCTCAAGGCAAGCGCAGTAGTGGTCGCGGCGTTTCCGGGACTGGAAGAGAAAGTCCGCAAAGATGAAGGCCGCCGCCCCATGGAGCGGGAGAAGGCCAAACTTTACGTCAAGGGCAGCGATCTGACCGCTGGCGTCGGGCTTCATTTCGCCGAATGTTGTACGCCAATCCCGGGCGACCGCATCATTGGCGTGCAGACGCCGGGCCAGGGCGTGGTGATCCATACCATCGATTGCGAGCAATTAGGCGCGCTCGAGGGCGAGGGCGAGTGGATCGATCTCGCCTGGACTCCAACGGCGCTTAATCGCACGCTGGCGGTGGGGCGTATCGTCGTGGTGGTTGAAAACAAGCGCGGCGTGCTGGCGGAATTGTGCGGCATCATCGCCGAGAATGAGGGCGATATTCTCAATCTGCGCCTAGCCAAACGCAGCGTCGATTTCTTTGACATGATCTTCGATATCGAAGTTGCGGACGCAAGGCATTTGACCAACATCTTGGCCGCCTTGCGCACGAGCAAGGCGGTGAAAGATGTAGAGCGGGTGAAGGGCTAGGAGATAGATTTTTCCGGATTAGACCGAACGCCGCTTTCCCGCTAGAACATCGCCATGAATCAAACTGAAATCCTCGACGAGTTCCGCGCCGCTGGGGCGCTGCTGGAGGGGCACTTCATCCTTTCCTCCGGCCTGCATTCGCCGGTGTTCTTCCAGAAGAACGCGGTGTTTCAGGATCCCGCCCGCACCGAACGTTTGTGCAGGGGGCTTGCGGAAAAGGCGCGCGCAGCGTTTGGCGCAATCGACGTGGTGGTGTCGCCGGCGGTCGGCGCGATTATCCCTGGCTACGAGACCGCACGTCATCTCGGCGCGCGTGCGATGTTCGTCGAGCGCGAGGGCGGCAAATTTCAATTGCGGCGCGGGTTCGAGATCAAGCAAGGCGAGCGGGTGCTGATGGTGGAGGATGTGGTCACCACCGGCTTGTCTTCTCGCGAATGTCTCGATGCTATCCGCGGCCATCTGGGAATTCTGGTCGGCGCGGCGTGTCTGATTGACCGCTCCGGCGGCAAGGCCGACATTGGCGCGCAGCTGGTGTCGCTTGCGTCGGTGGAGGCGCCGGCGTATCCGGCGGACAAGCTACCGCCCGAACTCGCCGCGCTGCCGGCGGTAAAGCCGGGCTCGCGGGGACTCGGATGAATCGCCTACGCCTCGGCGTCAATATCGATCATGTGGCCACTGTCCGCAACGCGCGCGGGGGTATGCATCCTGACCCGACGCGCGCGGCCTTGGTCGCGCTAGATGCGGGCGCCGACGGCATCACCGCGCATTTGCGCGAGGACCGTCGACACATTATCGACGGCGACATTGATGCACTCGCGACAATGTTACGGGAGCGAGGCCGGCCGTTGAATCTCGAAATGGCGGTCGCCCCCGAGATGCTCGACATCGCGCTGAAGCATCGCCCGCACGCTGTGTGCCTCGTTCCGGAGCGGCGCGAGGAGCGCACTACTGAGGGCGGGCTCGACGTGGCCGCCGGACACAATCGGCTCGCGCCCTTCGTGAGCAAATTGCGCGAGGCCGGATCGCGCGTGTCGCTGTTCATCGCCGCCGACGTGATGCAGATCGAGGCTTCCGCGCAAGCCGGCGCGCAAGTGGTGGA
>JBEBIU010000167.1:0-3808 GCA_040080225.1 Terricaulis sp. | reverse complement strand
CCGGCGGGCTGCTGGTCTCCGTGCTCACGGACGCAGAACCGCCGGCGGCGGGGTGGCGCAAGAGCAAGGGCCGCGTCGGCGTGCGCGATTTCGGGAAGCATCGCGGCAAGAGAAGGCGTTGAAATAACCCCCTCCCCCTTGCAGGGAGGGGGCAGGGGGTGAGGGGCGTGCGAACACACCCAACGCCTGCTTGCCGGCCCGCCCCTCACTCCGCCGCTACGCGGCGACCCTCTCCGCAAGGGAGAGGTGGGCGCCAACGCTTGCCATCGCGGGCGCATCGCGCCAGCGTCCACACATGAACTCCCCCGCCCCCAAACCTCTCGGCTTCTGGTCCTGTTGGGCGCTGACCGTGGGCTGCATGATTGGCTCGGGGGTGTTCACGCTGCCGGCGGTGCTGGCGCCCTATGGGCTAATGAGTTTCGGCGGCTGGCTGATAGCAGGCGCGGGCTCGATCGTGTTGGCGCTGGTGTTCGGTCAACTTGCCTCGCGCACGGCGCGCAGCGGCGGGCCCTACACCTATGCCCACGAGGCTTTCGGCGAATTCACCGGCTTCGCCATCGCCTGGGGCTATTGGTGCTCCTATTGGATCGCGATCCCCGCCATCGCCATCGCGTTTGCCGGTTATCTGCCGGAGTTTTTTCCGGCGCTCGCGCACAATTCCGTGGGCCAAGCGCTTGCGGCCCTGGCGCTGATCTGGGCGCTCACGCTCATCAACGTACGCGGCCTGCGCGAAGCGGGCTTCATTCAGATACTGATGACGGCGTTGAAGATCGTGCCCCTCGTAGCCATCGCCGGACTTGGAATCGCCGCTGGCGACACCGCCAACCTGCCCGCGTTGAACCCGAACAATTCCTCCGTCCTCACCACCCTATCCGCCACTGCTCTACTGACCTTGTGGGCGTTCACCGGGTTCGAGGCCGGCGCGATGCCGGCGGCGAACGTCAAGAACCCCGAACGCGTCATCCCGCGCGCGATCGTCATCGGCATGGTCACGGTTACGTTGATCTATCTCAGCGCCACCGCCGCCGTGATGCTGCTGGTGCCTGCGGAAACGTTGGCGCAATCGACAGCGCCGTTCGCCGACGCCGCGCGCGCGTTTGGCGCATGGGGTCCGCGTCTTGTCGCCGCGGGCGCGCTCATCGCCACCGCAGGCGCGCTCAACGGCATCATTTTCGTGTGCGGACAAATGCCGATGGCGGTGGCGCTCGACAAACTTGCGCCGTCTGCACTGGCAAGCGTCAATCGCGGCGGCGCGCCTTATGTGGCGTTACTCGTCTCTTCGGTGTTGGGCTCGCTGCTGCTGCTGCTGAATTATTCGCGCGGAACCATCAAGGCGTTCGAGTTTTTGGTGATGATGAGCACGCTGACCATTCTGCTGCCCTACCTGGTCAGCGCGCTGGCGGAGCTGCGCCATTCCTGGAACCGATCCAAATCCTGGGCGCTGGCGGCGCTCCTGGCCGGCTATTACGTGCTGTTCGCCATTCTGGGTTCCGGCGCAGAGGTGATTGCTTGGGGCGGCGTGCTGATGGCGTTGGGCGTGCCGATTTTCATTCTCGGGCGACGATTGCAGACATAGCCAAAAATATGGACCGCGCCCTCGCCGGCATACAGTGCAACAAACACCCCACCGCCTACACGATGGCGAGCGCCGATGCTGGCGAGGGCGCCGGCGGTCCATATTACTCGCCGCGCTTGAACGGCGTGTGCTCGCTGAGCGCCTCCGCTTCATATGCGACAGCCGGCGTTTCGGCCTCGAGGTATCGCGCCACTGCGTCATGCAGAGCCGGCTCAGCAATCCAGTGCGCGGAATAAGTGGGCACTGGCGCATAGCCGCGCGCCAGCTTATGCTCGCCCTGAGCGCCCGCTTCCACACGCGGCAAACCCAGTTCGATCGCGAGTTCGATGGCTTGGTAATAGCACAACTCAAAATGCAGGAACGGAGCATCAGCGACGCGCCCCCAATAACGCCCATAGAGCGCCTCGCCGCCGACCAGGTTCAGAGCCGAGGCGATCGGCCCGCCCTCTATCTCCGCCACGAACAACACACACGCATCGCCCATGCGCTCCCCCAACAACGCAAAGAAATCGCGGTTCAGATAGGGTGAGCCCCATTTGCGCGAGCCGGTGTCCATGTAGCAGCGGAAGAAGAAATCCCAGTCGCTGACTTTGATGTCGTCGCCGCGCAGCCGTTTGATGCGCAGTCCGTCGCAGGCACGCGCGCGCTCACGACGGATGACTTTTCGCTTCTGCGAGGAGAGATCGGCGAGAAAGTCCTCGAAGCACGAGTAGCCGCGATTGAACCAATGATATTGCAGGCCAACGCGTGTGAGGAACCCCAACGGCCCGAGCCGTGCACACGCCTCGCCATCGGCAAACGTCACGTGCGCCGAGGAAGCGCCGGAACCTCTGGCGAAACCGATCACCGCTTGCGCGAGCGCACGCTCGACCTCGGCGTCGCGCGCCAGAATGCGTCGCCCCGGCACGGGGGTGAACGGAACGGCGCATTGCAGCTTCGGGTAATAGCGCCCACCCGCACGATGCAGTGCGTCGGCCCACGCATGGTCGAACACATACTCGCCGTAGGAATGATCTTTGGCGTAGAGCGGTATAGCGCCAACCGCGGCTCCCGCCTCGCGCGCGACGAGGTGTGCAGGGCGCCAACCACTGCGTCCGCCGACGCAGCCGGCCTCCTCCAACGCCTGCAGAAAGTCCCAAGAGACGAACGGATCGTATGGCGCGTCACTCGGGTTTGCGCAGCAATCCCATTCCCCGCGCGCAATGCCCGCGAGGTCGCCGACGAGCTGGACCGAAAGGGAATCACCGTCGTCCATGAGCGATCTTTATCGCGTTATTCGATCTCAAACACGCCATCGACCTCGACCGCGAAATTCAGCGGCAGATTGGCCTGGCCCACCGCCGAGCGGGCGTGGCGGCCGGCATCGCCAAACACCGCCACCATAACATCGGAGCAGCCGTTCATGACTTGCGGTATGGGATCGAAATCGGGCGTGACGTTGACGAACCCGCCAAGCTTGACCACGCGCTTGACGCGGTCGAGGTCGCCGCCGCACGCAGCCTTCACCTGCGCTAGCACGTTGAGCGCGCAGAGCCGCGCCGCGGCCTGGCCCTGCTCCACCTCGATTTCGTCGCCCAGTTTGCCCTTGATCCCGCCGGACGAGTCAACTGAGACTTGCCCAGACACAAACACGAGTTTGCCTACGACAACATACGGCACGTAGGACGCCACCGGCGCCGGCGGCGTCGGCAGCGTGATGCTCAATTCCTGCAAACGCGATTCGATGCGACCCATGACCCAGCTCCCTGCGCAAGCATCCTAGCTGCCGGAAACAGCGCCGTCATCCCAGCATGCGCGCTTGGACAGATGCGATTTCAGCGGCGCAGCGCTAGTGAAAATTGCGCCCCCCGGGCATGGCGCGTGCGATTTCGGCGAGATCGTGGCGGACATTGCGCGGGTGGGTGCGCGCATCGGCGCCGGGACGGCGGACTTCGTCGGCGCGCGCGGTGGGCGGGGTGAGCTGGGCGCCCGATAAGTTCCCCAGCAGCGGGCTGAAATCGTGGACCTTCCTCGCCACCACATGCACGACGCCGCGTTCATTCTGCACAATCCCGTCGATGGCGCAGAGCCGCGCGCCCAACACTTCCGCGCGGAAGCGCTCGAACACGCGCGGCCAGACCACGATATTGGCGATATGGCTCTCATCTTCGAGCGTCATGAAGATGACGCCCGAGGCCGTCCCCGGACGCTGGCGCACCAGCACCAGGCCGGCGACGCGCCCCCCTGCGCCAT
>JBEBIU010000166.1:0-3829 GCA_040080225.1 Terricaulis sp. | reverse complement strand
TGGTGTTTGCTACCGCTCGCGCTCTGGCGTGTTTGAGACACCGCATGCCGGCGGGGGCGCCGGCGGTCCATGTTTACGGCGCAGCCACACCATAGCGCGCGAACGTCCGCGATGTGTTCGGCGCCGCGGCTTCGCCGGCCTCGAGATTTGCTCTCGCCTCCGCCACCCTGCCAAGCCCGAATTGCGCCAAGCCTCGTCCGTAAGCATAGCGCCCGCGCCCCGGCGACCGCGCCAGCGCGGCATCATAGTCGGTGAGCGCCGCAGCGAACTCCCCGCGCTTGAGGTGGACTAGCGCGCGACTGTCGAGCGTGTTGGCGTCATCTGGACGCTGGCGCAGGGACCGGTCGCAATCTTCCAGCGCCTGGTCCAAATCTTCTCCGCTGACCGCCCGCAGCCAACAGCGTTCGTTTAGAACACTGGGGTTATCGGGATCGAGCGATAGCATTTCATCGGCTCGATCCAGCCGATCGTAATAATCATCATCGCGCGCGAGCAGAGCGCGGCCGCGTTCGCGCAACGCTTCGCTCTCCGGGGCGATCGCCAAGGCGGCGTTGAAGTCCTCAAGCGCCTCGTCGAATGCGCCACGGTCGAGGTGCAGCGCGCCGCGCGCCAGCAAGGCCTTGGCGTCGGCGCCGCCAATGCGCAACGCACGGCCGAAATCGGCGAGCGCGCGCGCGTCCTGCATATCCAGCGCCCGCAGCGCGCCGCGATTGACATGTGCCGCGGCGCGTTCCCCCGGGAGCCGACCCGGATCGGCGATCACCGCATTGCAGGCCTCCTCCTTGGCGGCCGCATCGCCGTGAACGATGTCGCACAGGAACCAATCTTCGTCGGTGCTGCTCGCGGATTGCCCGTTCGGTCCGCACGCGGCCGCTGCGACGCAGAGCGCCAGGAGCGCAACGCGCTTCACCCTTTGTCCCGCATCAATCGCCCTTGTTGTCGCTTCCATTCGCGGTCCTTGGTCGCTTCGCGTTTGTCGGGCGCCTTCTTGCCTTTCGCCAGCGCGATCTGGAGCTTCGCGATGCCGCGGTCGTTGAAATAAAGTTTCAGGGGCGCGAGCGTGCGGCCTTCGCGGTTGACCGCGCTCGCCAGCTTTTTCAGCTCGCGTTGGCGCACCAGGAGTTTCCGCGGCCGCGTAGGTTCGTGATTGAACTGCCCGGCGGGAGGATAGACCGGGATCGTTGCATTGATCAGCCACAGCTCGCCTTTCTCGGCGCTGGCGTAGCTTTCGGCGATATTGGCGCGGCCGGCGCGGAGGGATTTCACCTCCGTGCCCAGCAATTGGATGCCAGCCTCCAGCGTGTCCTCGACATAATAGTCGAAGCGCGCGCGGCGGTTTTCCGCGATCAGCTTGCGGTCGGGTTCGGGCTTCTTGGCCATGTCAGAGGAGGCCCGCTTCCGTCATGGCCGCGCGCACCACCGCTTTGGCGGCGTCCGTGCAAGAAAGCAGGGGGAGTCTAACTTCCTCGCCGCTTTTGCCGAGCAGCGCGCAGGCGTATTTCGTCGGGGCCGGCGAGGGCTCGAAGAACAGCGCTTTGTGCAACGCGGCCAAGTTTGCATCGAGTGCGCGCGCCGTTTCGAAATCGCCCCGCAGCGTCGCTTCCTGAACTTGCGCGCAGAGTTTCGGGGCCACGTTCGCGGTAACCGAAATGCAGCCGCGCCCGCCATAGGCGTTGAAACCCAGCGCACTCGGATCGTCGCCCGAGAGCAAAACGAACTTGTCGCCGCACAAGCGGCGGTGACGGGCGACACGGGTAAGGTCGCCGGTTGCGTCCTTCACGCCCACAAGGTTCGGCAGCGCGGCAATGCGGCCCATGGTCTCGACGCTGATATCGACGATGGTGCGCCCTGGTACATTGTAGGCGACGACCGGGATTCCTATCGCGCTGATGGCCTTGAAGTGCGCCAGCATGCCGTCCTGGCTGGGTTTGTTGTAATACGGCGCGACCACGAGGACCGCGTCGGCGCCGGCTTGTTTGCAGGCCTTGGCGAGTTCAATCGCGTGAGCTGTGCTGTTAGAACCGGCTCCGGCAATGACCGGGACACGCCCAGCCACCGCCTCGACGCACAGCGTGACGACGCGGACGTGCTCTTCAAAACTGAGCGTGGCGCTTTCCCCGGTGGTGCCGCACGGCACAAGCGCGTGCGATCCCTCGCTGACCTGCCACTCCACGAATTGCTGGAATGTCGTTTCGTCGATTCGTCCGTCCCTGAAAGGGGTGATCAAGGCTGGTATAGAACCCTGGAACATGGTGGATTTCGCCTGCTACAGCCTCGGGGGCTGGTGTTGGCGCGATTCCTGCCACAGTGTCGGGGCAGATCAAAGCGCGCCGGGCGGCCGGTTTGCGAAAGGCGGAGCTATCCAATGCTGGGAACCTCGCTGGTCCGGATCGCGACAATGGCGCTGGCGGCGGCTGGACTGCTGGCAGCGTCCGATTCCGGCCAGGGCGCGGCGCCAGGCCCAGAGGCGGCGACTGCGATTTCCTACACGCCGCCGCCGAGCGTTCCGGCGAGCGAGCGGATGCGCCTGCGCGACGGCTTCGCGGCGGCCGAGAGCGGCGATTGGGCCGGGTTGGCGCAGCTGCGCGACGGCGCCAACGATCCGCTGGTGCGGCGGGTGCTGCAGTGGCGCTGGGCGATCGCCAATGACGCTCCGCTGTATTTCACCGATCTCGCCCAAGCGCTCAACGAGTTGGAGGGGTGGCCGGGGCGTGCGGGCATGCGGGCGCGCGCCGAGCAAGCGATATTCGACTCCCGCCTCTCAGCCTCCGACCGGGTCGAGTTCTTGCGTCGCGACAACGGGCCGACGACCGGAGACGGCCGCATCGCGCTCGCCATCGCGTTGAAGGATTTGGGCAGGCGCTCGGAAGCCGAAGAGGTCGCCCGCGCCAGCTGGCGCGAGGACGCGCTCAACGCTACGGCCGAATCGCGCGCGCTGGAGGAATTTTCCTTCTCGCAGGAAGACCACGCCGCGCGCGTGGGCGCGCTTCTGTGGCGCGATCAGCGCAGCGCTGCCCAACGGCTGTATTCGCGCCTTTCTCCCGCCGACCGCATCCTCGCGCAAGCGCGCATCGGCCTGCAAACCCGCCAGCGGCGCGGCCTGCAGGCCCTGGTGGACTCGGTGCCGGCCTCGCGCCGCGACGATCCGGGCCTCGTCTACGACCGCGCGCAATATCGCCGCCGCAGCGGCCGGCCCGAAGAAGCGATGCCTATCGCCGCCGAGATCAACGCCCGCGAAGCCCCGATGATGGCGCGCGACGATATTTTCCGCGAGCGGCGCCTTTACGTGCCGCGCGCCATGCGCGCTGGGCAATATCGCCTTGCCTACAACCTGGTTTCCGACCATGGCCTCGCCTCCGGCGAATCCTTCGCTGACGCCGAATGGCTTTCGGGGTGGCTGCAATTGCGCTTCCTCGGCAATCCTCAACGCGCCGCCGAGCACTTCTCGCATTTGAGCGAGAACGTGTCCGCGCCAGTAAGCCGTGCGCGCGCGCTCTATTGGCGCGCGGAAGCCGCTCGCGCCTTGGGGCAGAACGAAGAGAGCGAACGGCTGCTGAACGAAGCGGCGCGCTACAATTTCACCTATTACGGTCAACTCGCGGCTACCCGTGGCGATCGCACGGCGATGCTGTCGCTGCCGGAAACCGCCCAGACCAGCGACGAGGCGCGCACGCGCTTCGAGAACCGCGATCTGGTGCGAGCGCTGCGGCAGATCTCTGACTTCGGCGATCAGCGCGATTTCGAATCGATCGCGTTTTATCTCGACGACACCCTCGACGATCCTATGGAAATCGAATTGCTGTCGCAGATGGCGCGCGAGCAATCCTAT
>JBEBIU010000165.1:0-3901 GCA_040080225.1 Terricaulis sp. | reverse complement strand
AGACAGCCTCTAAGGCGCCCACAGCCGCCCCCACAACACACGTTGCGTTACGGTTTGTGACTGCTATGGCGCTGTGAGAAGAGGTTGAAAAATGGACCAGAATCGGGCGCCGCCGCCAGCGCTTGCGGCCGATGCGCTGCTTGCCCAGGCCAGGCTTGGCGGGCCAGAGGCAGCGCTCGCCGCAAAGCGCGCCGCGATCCTGGCCGAACCAGCACGCCCCGCGCTCGCGCATGAGGCTCTGGCGCTGGCGGTGCGGCTGGACCCCGCTGATTCCGACGCCAGGCTTGGGCTTGCGCGCATGCATGCGGAAGCCAGCGACCTCGACGCCGCCGCTGACCAAGCATCCCTCGTTTTGAAAGACGCGGTCGATCAGGGCGCGCGCGCGCGCGCCGCGTTCATTATTGGCGAGATCGCTCGGGTCAAAGGCGAAAACGACGTCGCTCGCGCCCATTATGGCCTGGTCATGAGCATCGAGGAGCGCCTGCTCGCCATCGACCGATCCGAACCAACCGCGTCGCGCTGGTATGCCCGCGCCCGCGGGCGGGTCGCGGAGCTGGATTGCGCGGCGGGCCATACCAGCAGCGCGCGTAGCGGCGCCGAGGGCGCACTGGGCATGCTGCGCGCGATCGCGGCCCATATTGGCGAACAACCCATGCTGGCCGCCGACATCGCCGACGCGGAATTCCGCTTGGCGCAGCTCGAACTCGATGCGGGAGAAGCGCTATCGGCGCGCCGCCGTGCTGGCGAGGCCATCGGCCGCTACGAAGCGTTGGCCGCGACAGAAGCGCAGGAGCCGCACTGGCGCTCGGTGCTCGCCGATTGCTGGCGCCTAGCCGCCGAGGCCGATTTCTCCCGCGGCGCGAAGGATCGCGCGCGCGAATCCATGGACAAGTCCTTGCAGGCGCGATTGCGACTGGCGGCGCGCCATCCAGAGGAAGCGCCTGCGCTCGCTGGCACATGGCGGGTGCGCGCCGCGCTGCTGTTTGCGCTGCGCGATAACGAAGGCGCGGCGCAATCGCTGGAGCAAGCGCGCGCACTCGCCGAGCAGCTTTACCGTAATGCACCCGATTCCGAGCCGCGCGCACGCTTTCTTGTGCACACTCTGCTCGAACAGGCCGATCTTGCGTTGCAAACCGGCGCGCTTCCAGCCGCGCTTGACGCCGCCGATTCCGCGCGCGCCTTAGCCGAGCAACGCGCGCAGGCAGAGCCCTGGTTCAGCGAGACCGCCGCATGTTGGGATCGGCTGGCGCAAATCGCGCGCGTCGCCAATGACGCACAGCGCACGCGCGACGCTTTAGAGCGGGCGGTGGCGTTCCGGCGCATGGCTCTTGAAGCCGCGCCCGACGATGCACAGGCGCAACGCGGGATCGCCGCCGCCTTGGTGCGTTTCGGCGAAGCCTCGCTCGATTCCGGAGGCAATGCCAAGGCGCGCCGTGCGTTCGAGGAGAGCGCAGCACTCCGGCTCAATCTGGCCGAGGCCGCTCCCGACGATCCACGCGCGGCGCTGGCGCTGGCGGGCGCGCTGGAACGGCTGGGCCTCGCCGCATTGGCCGCAGGCGATTCCGGCGGCGCGCGCGCGGCCTGGGAAAGCGAATTGGCGTTGGCGGAAAAAATCTATCCCGACGACGACAACGACCATGGCGTGCGCTTCCGCGCCATCGTCCACGCGCATCTGGTCAATGCTGGCGGCCTCGCGGCCGACCTTCATCGCAGCGAAGCGGTGCGGCTGTTCGATCTACTCGCGAGTTCAGGCGCGCTGACGCAGAACGAGGCGGCGTTGCGCGAGAAGTTGCGGGGGGCGTGAGGGGGACGGGCTTCGGTCACTTGCTTTGTGAGACTAATGCCGTACCTATCCTGAATGTCTGGTCGGGCGGAGGCATCGCAGGAGGGGTCACTAGAGCCTCAGAACGCGCGCCTCACCATCCCCCTTTACGTCTTGGCGATACCACTTGCACTCCAGGCGACTTTCTTTCCGGCCTGGACATTGGTGCGTTCGCTGGCGCTCCGATAGTTGCCACAGCGCCCGGGATTGTCGTGTTTGCCGGGAATCGCGGCGCTCCTTATGGCAGTGTCGTTGAGATCGACCATGGGCATGGCTTCAAGACGCGCTACGCCGGTTTGTCTGATGCTCAAGTTCGGCGCGGAGACAATGTTGCGGTCGGCCAGCGCATCGGTTCAATGGGTGCGACTGCGGAAGGACACAGGACCTGCCTTCACTATGAAGTTTGGTTCCGCGGGCGGGCGGTCGAACCGATCAACTTCCTCAGAGCCGGACGCGTCGTTTATTACCAAGGGTCGTGAACGAGTGGGCTGCGATCGGTTCGTTGACTTTAGGGTATGCAACCCTGAGCTTACCCCGGAATGGCGGGGTTGTACAATGCTGGGACCGCGGGTCTCCAGACCCGCATTGGCGCTTATGCCCGCGAGGTTTGGCGCAGGCGAGCCTAAAGGCTCGCGATCCAACCTGCGGACCCGGCGCTGGTATTCGCGGCAAAAAACAACAAGAGCCGGCAAGATGCCGGCGCTCCGTCGGCGCTAGTCCGTCGCTCTACCGCGGCCCCATCTGTCGGCGCAGGAAGGCCGGAATTTCCAGTTCGGCGTCGAGGCTGGGATCCGCCGACGCCATTTCTGCTCGCGGTGGGGGCGCTTCTTCGTAGCCTTCGTCGGGATCGAGATTGATTTCCTTCGCGCGCGGCGGCGGCGCAGATGGTTTCTTCCAGCCGAAGAAGCTGAAGCCGCGCCGCTCCGCCACGGCATGGCCGGCGAAACTCGGGCGCGCTTCCTCCAGCGGATCGCCACCACGTGGGGCCACGTAGGGACGCCGCGGCGTCGAGCCTTCGGCGGCGCGGCGCGCGGGCTCGACTACAGTCTGCTTGGCGATGATGGCTTCGTCGTCGATGCCGGTGGCGACAACGGCCACGCGCATGCGGCCTTCGAGCGTTTCGTCGAAGGTCGAGCCCATGATGATGTTGGCGTTGGAATCCACTTCGGCGCGGATTTCGTTGGCGGCCTGATCGACCTCGTAAAGCGTCATATCGAGGCCGCCGGAAATGTTGATCAGCACGCCCTTGGCGCCGCGCATGGAGATGATGTCGAGCAGCGGATTGGCCATGGCCCCGTGCGCGGCTTCGAGCGCGCGGTTGGGACCCTCGCCTTCGCCGGTTCCCATCATCGCCGTGCCCATCTCCGCCATCACCGTGCGCACGTCGGCGAAATCGAGATTGATGAGGCCGGGCATCACCATCAGATCGGTGACCCCGCGCACGCCCGAGTACAACACCTGGTCGGCCAGTTGGAACGCTTCGGCAAACGTGGTGCGCTCATTGGCGATGCGGAAAAGATTTTGGTTGGGGATCACGATAAGCGTATCGACGTGCTTGCGTAATTCCTGCACGCCGGCTTCCGCCAGCTGCATGCGGCGCTGGCCTTCGAAATGGAACGGTTTGGTGACTACCGCGATGGTGAGGATGCCGCGCTCGCGCGCCGTGCGCGCGATCACGGGCGCGGCGCCGGTGCCGGTGCCCCCGCCCATGCCGGCGGCGACGAACACCATGTGCGCGCCTTCGAGAAATTCGACGATCTCCGGTTGGCTTTCCTGCGCCGCCGCTTGACCCACTTCCGGGCGCGCACCCGCGCCCAGGCCTTCGGTGATGGCCTGGCCAAGCTGGAGCCGGTTCGGCGTGCGTGCCCGCGTTAGCGCCTGCGCATCGGTATTGGCCACCACGAACTCAACGCCAAACAAGCCGGCGTCAATCATGTTGTTGACGGCGTTGCCGCCGGCGCCGCCGACGCCGAACACCACAATGCGTGGCTTCGATTCTCGCACGGGCCGCGTCGCGTACTGGTTCATCTACCGCTCCCGAGCGTCCCCGCCGGACGCCGCCTTTCGCTCCCCCGCGCC